>NZ_CP199292.1:1397500-1697500 GCF_052495765.1 Aliikangiella litoralis
CCATCAGCTTTTTATCTGCTATCTGATGAAGCTGTTGCAACTTCTCAGTGTTGTGATTCATTACGATATATTGTTTTTGGTGGTGAAGCTCTGGAGCTTAAAAAATTAGCGCCGTGGTTTAAAATGCATCGTAATAAAGGGCCAAAGCTCATTAATATGTATGGGATCACTGAAACTACTGTGCATGTCACATACCGTGAAATATTAGAAGCCGATATTAAGACTTCTGCAAGCATTATTGGTCAACCACTTAGTGATTTAACTGGTTATGTTTGTAATGAGTTTATGACATTACAACCAGTTGGTGCTGTTGGTGAGTTGTATATAGGTGGGGCAGGTGTTGCAAGAGGATATCTTAATCGGCCAGAGCTAAATAAAGAAAGATTTATTAAAAATATCTTTAGTGAAAATAGTGAAGAGCGATTGTATCGAACAGGCGATTTGGTCCGGTGGAATATTAATGGAGAATTAGAATATTTAGGCCGGGCAGATCAACAAGCAAAATTAAGAGGCTTCCGTATTGAGCTAGGTGAAATAGAACAACAATTGATTGCCAGTCAACTGGTGAAAGAAAGTGTTGTTTTAATTCAGCAAGATGCTAGTGGCCATCAACAACTTAATGCTTATGTTGTTGCTACAGAAAAAGCGACGGAAGAGTTGCCTTCTTTATTAAGAAAACATCTCAGCTTACATCTTCCAGCTTATATGGTTCCTTCATCTTATACAGCCATCGAGCGTATTCCATTAACAATTAATGGAAAAGTTGATGCTAAATTATTATTAAGCCTTAGTCATAGCCAAACGGCTGCTAATGCATATGTGGCGCCAGAAAATGATATTGAAGAACAACTATGTCATATTTGGCAAGAAGTATTAAATCTTAAACAAGTGGGTATAAATGATAACTTTTTTGCCATTGGTGGTGATTCGATCAGAGTGGTTCAAATTGTAAAGCGATGTGAAGCGGAAGGTTTATTTTTAGAAGTAAAAGATATTTTTACCTCACAAACAATTAGAGAAATATCTGATCTATTGATTAATCGAGTTGGCCAAAAACAGGTAAAAGTTAAACCTGCTAATTTAGCGTTAATTAATGAATTTTTTGATTCATCAATCTATATGACAAAAGATGTTGAAGATTGTTATCCGGTTACTCAAATGCAACAACAGATGTTAGAAATGCATAAGGCTGAAGGAACTGAGCCTGGTGTTTATCAACCCACTGTTTTATATGATGTTAAAGGGGTAGAGTGTTCGTTTGATGTGATGCAAGATATTATTCGTTATATCATCAACAAAACACCTGTTTTTAGAACTCAATTTTCACGTCAGAGTGATGGTCAATATATTCAGAAAGTGATGAAAACAGTAGACTTTCATCTAGGTTTATTAGATTTGAGAAAACTGAATAGTAAGCGTCAACAAAAGCAAGTCGCACAATTTGTTGAAGATGATTTAAATCATCCGTTTGATGAAAGTGATATTCAGGTGAGGTTTTCTATCATTCAATATGCAGATAAACATTGGGGACTTTATGTTTCAACTCATCATGCGGTAATTGACGGTTGGGCTTTAGTTGAAATTCGTAATCAGATTTTAGCCTTGTATCCACAAGTTTTAGCAGGAACAAAACTGCCCGAAGTTAAACCGGTTAATGTATTTAAAGAACATGTTGCCTTGGAATTAGAAGCGGGTCAGTGCGACGAACAACTTTCCGTCTGGCAAAGCTTACTGGCAGGTTATCAACCAATGCCAGAGTTGACACCATTAAAACGAGTGAATTTGAAAAAAACAAATCAAGCTCGTTTTAAACTGGAATCAACTAAAGCAAAATTGATTAACGAACTTGCTAGAAAAAGTAAAGTGCCTTTGAAAGCACTGTTACTACTTGCTTATCAAAGAACTTTAGGGGAATTTTTATCGACCAATGCTGTGACTATTGATATTGTCACCAGTGGACGTTCTAATCGATTAAGTGATCCATTGAATACCGTTGGTTTGTATTGGAATCTTTTGCCTTTATTTGCTGACTTATATACTGATGATGATTTAGCGATTACCGATGTGACTAAAAAGCTGTTAGTGATGGACTCACATTCATTATTCCCTGTGTCTAAAATTAAACCGTTAATGAAAGGTAATAAGACGAGTTATGCAGCGTTTAACTTTGTTAATTTTCATAATGAAGTCGTGGAATCTCGAGATGTTGATAAAGCAGTTGATATTGATATTAGTTATGCATCTGATCGTTTTCATTATGCTTTGAAAATGGCGATAACCGGTGGCTCTAATAAAAGTGAGATTACCGGAACGATTGATTTCGATAGATTGTATTTTACAGAAAAAGATGCTCATCGATTGATTAAAATTTTTGGTGAACAACTTAACTTATTGATAAAGCCTAGACAGCCAACGACTGATTTAGACAACAAAAGTAGAATGTCTTAAGTATAAATTTCAAGGAAAAAATGATGGTGAATGAAATTCGAAATGTAGCCAATTTAATTGAACAAGGCTTGGAAAGTTATTTTATTAATCAGCAGCAACTACCAATTGTGCTGTCACCTGTTAATAGTGACTTTGATATAAAACAATGGGCAAAAAACTCTAAATCGCTCATTCGCTCACTAGTTCTTGAATATGGTGGCGTATTGTTTCGAGGTTTTGATATTGTTGGTACTGATAACTTTGAACAGTTTGTCTCTACCGCGATATCTTCTGACTGGGGTAAGTATCAGGAAAAGGCAACTCCAAGAAGCCATGTGAAAGGAAAAGTTTTTACTGCAACCGAATATTTAAACGATAGAGTGATATTACCGCATAATGAGAATTCTTATGTTAAGTCCTGGCCAGGCTATATCGCTTTTTATGCGCAAGTTGTTGCTGAAACCGGTGGTGAAACACCACTGATTGATTGCAGAGAAATGTATAAAAAAATACCAAGTGAAATATTAGCTGAGTTTAGTGAGAAGGGCGTGGAGTATGTCAGGAATTATGGCTATGGTATGGGATTGCCCTGGAAAGAGGCTTATGCGGTTTCTGATCGTGATGAAATGAATCATTATTGTGCCGAGAACAATATATCCATTAAATGGATTGATGATGATAAAATACAATTGCGTTCGCGTCGTTGGGCAGTAATTACACATCCTGCAACAAAAGAAAAACTGTGGTTTAATCATGGTGTGTTTTTTAACATGTATGCTTTAGAAGAAGAGTTAAAGTCACTTTTTTTAAGTTGTTATGGTGAAGATGAGCTGCCTTACAATACATATTATGGTGATGGTAGCAAAATTGAAAAGTCGACCATAGATACGCTATTAAAATTATATGAAACACAAAAAATTAAATATCCTTACGAAGAAAATGATGTTTTGATACTTGATAATATGCGAGTTGCACATGGTAGAGAGGCCTTTACTGGTGAGCGTCAGGTTTATGTTGCTATGATGGAGCAGGTTTCTTATGAAACGATTGAAGGGATTAGTCATTTTATTGAGCCTGCACTCATTAGTGGCGATGAAGATGTTTTAGTTTTTTAAGTATTAAATTTGTTTTTTAGTTTTGTTGATTTGATATTCAAATTCTATTGAGTCTTTGTGTGTTTTCTTTACAAGCTAAAATACACCTTTTAGGTAACAGTAACAATATGAAAATTAAATTTTTAGATAATATGAAAGCCCAAAATAAAGAAAGAATAGCCATTGCTATGATTGGTATTTTAATCTTTTATCATATTCTTAAGTTGTATAACTTTACTTTGGGTAATGATCTCTATAGTACAAGCGATTTTTTAAATTCTTTTAATAAAGATTTCCCTGTTTCTTTTGTTATGATAATGCAAAATATTTTTCGCGGTATTATTATTGTCAGTTTAGTTACTATTTTTTTGAAGAGAAAAGAAGGTTTAGTTGGTATGTGGGCTGGTATAATTGCATTAGTTACTCTGCAATTTATACTGGCTTCAAGTTCGAATCATGAAATGATACAAACATTATACTCTGACTTAAAACCATTGAAGGGTATTATTTTTCCAACATTTATTACTTTCTTTTACCAATATATCGGTTATAAGAAACAAAACCAGTTAAACGAGCTGAAAACATATTAATCTATTGTTAAAATGGGTAGCACTATATGGTTATAAGTGATCTACCCTTGATTTTATACTGCCAAGTTGTTTAGCCATAATTAAAATTTCATCATACATAACCAGCAGCGATTTCCAATGAGCAGGAATATTATTTAAACCATAATATGCGCCAGCTATTTGTCCACATATGGCCGCGGTTGTATCTGCATCATTACCAATATTAGCTGATTTAAGTATGGCTTCTTCAAAACTATCAGAATGATAAAAGCACCAAAGAGCAGATTCTAGACTTTCAATAACGTATCCGCTTCCCGTTAATTCTTCATAAGGTTTATTGAGAAATTGGCCTCTGCATAATTCGATTATTTTGTGGGTATTAGCATTGTAGTCAGATTGTTTAAGTATCTGATTCTTGTTTTTGCCGAGAAAAGTATTCAAAATCATCGCAGTGAAAATACGACTACTATCAATACATTCAGCTGCACCGTGAGTTGTTCTTGAGCTTTCTCCTGCAAAGTGCAAGGCTTTTTCTAAATTATCTTTATAAAATATTGGGATAGGAGCTAAACGCATTAAACATCCATTACCAGCTGATAATCGGTGAGTAGGTCCACTAAAAGGTTCTTTGGTTCTTTCATATTCAATTAATGCAGTAGAGACTGTATTTCCAATGTCAAAACATTTTCCATTACTACTCATATAACCATGGCGATACCAATTGCAATAACGATTCATTTGATCTGCCGCATCAAAACCATTCTTGTGTATTAGGCTTTGCGCTAAACAAAGTGCCATGGAGGTATCATCAGTCCATTCTCCAGGATTAAGATTGAAAGGACCTCCACCAATCATATCGGTAATGGGGTTAAAAGTACCTCTAGGTTTAAATTCTAAAGTGGTTCCTACTGCATCTCCAATGGCAAGGCCTATTAAACAGCCTTGAATAGCATCATCAATATTCTTAGCTTGGTTATTTATATGGCTTTCTGTTTGCATACGGTTATTTAATTCCTAGTGTGAGAAGTTGTTTGTCGTTTAATCAGTCAATTAATTTATTTGGCATAAATTTCCCGCATATAAAAGTGCAGATCTTCATCATCGGCTTTGCGATAAAGTTGTGCCATTCTGGTTGCTGTTTGTTTTGATTCGCCTTCGACTTCTTGAATAACATTCCCTTTAATTATGCGTCGTCTAAAACCTGATTTATTAAGCTTGCCACCTAATATAATTTCGAAGCATTTTTGTAGTTCCGATAAAGTAAACTTTTCAGGTAAAATATGTAGTGCAATGGTTGTATATTGTGCTTTATTTCTCAAACGGTGAAAGGCTTCTTTTATTAATTCGTCATGATCAAAGGCAAGAGTTGAGCAGGTTGAATTTCCGTCATTATCCAAAACACACCAACGAGTATCATCACTTAACGTAACTTCTTGAGCATTTACTAGTGCAAAGTAAGTTACAGTAACCGACCAACCTCTAGGATCTCTTTCATTATTACCTGTTGCACCGAGTTGTTCTAGATAAGGAGCTTCATAACCCGTTTTTTCTTTCAGCTTTCTGAGGGCTGTTTGTTGAATATTACTATCTTTTTTAATATCAATGAATCCTCCAGGTGTTGCCCAGTGATCTTTGTATGGAAAATCAGTTCTTTTCGCTGTTAACACATTGACTTGTTCATTAATAATAGAAAATATAACGATATCAACACTCGTGAGGGGAACATCATAATCATGAATGTTATATTGAGCTAAAAAATCTTTTTCTGCTTTAGTGGTCATTTAAAGCCTCACTCAATTGATTTGCTTTTAACCACATTAAAGCCAGGCTGGTTGTTACGCTGAGCTTGCCTTGTTGCATCAGCGTTATTGCACTACTAACACTAAGGATATGAGTTTTGATATCTTCATTTTCATCGGATTCACCATGAATACCTGATTTTGTTAAGTTTGTTTCTGCATAAAACAATGTTGTTTTTTCACTGCTTCCCCCTGGGCTTAAATAAAATTCACCTATCATGATCTTAGCATTGCATTGATAGCCCGTTTCTTCGAACGCTTCTCTTTCTATGGCTAACCTTGGTTCTTCACCAACTTCCACAATTCCAGCTGGCAGTTCATATAGCCAAGGATCGTCTTTGTTTTCTAGTGGGCCAACTCTAAACTGCTCGGTTAGTAGTACTCTTTTTTTTCTTGGATCGAATATAAGTAATGCAACTGTTGGTCTACGCACTAATACCTCTCGTTGATGAACTTGGCTTTGAGTGCCATCAAACTTGTCGTATTGAATCGTATGATTTTTTAGCTGAAAAAAGCCATCATGACAAAGCGTTGTTTCTTTTATGATATTGTTTGAGCTTGATAATTGGCTTAAAAAGTTTTTTTCTTTGGGAATAAACTTTTTCATATATGTACTCCATACAGTTTTTGATTAAATATATAGTGAGCAATCATACTGTCTAAATAATATTTAAAACGCGTTTCAAATAAAAATTCTGGACGTGGATAATCAGATATTAACTTCCTGATTAGTGTACTACGTACAGGTACTCTTTCGCTAACTGATCTTAAATTCCAGCGTAGGATGATTTCTTCGCCTCGGTAAAACTTATTCCAAGTTTTATGTGTCGCATTATCTGGTCCAACAATAAAAGTGAGTTTTGCATGAAACCCACTTTTTAAATATCGGTTTTCAAGTGCATCAAGTACATCAAAGGTATAAACTGGTTTCGAATTACTTGAGCCTATGTCTCTTTCTATTGATGATGTGAGTATAGTTGGTTTGGATTTAAATTGAAGATGCTTTTCTGAATGGAAAGCTTGAGCTAACAAACTTGTCATATTAAGACGATCTTCATAGGACGCCATTTTTTTACCAAAAGCATGTCGATAACTAGGAACTAACAGGATTTCATCAAAATCTGAATAAATTTGCTCAATTATATCCTTGTGTCCTAAATGAGGAGGGTTAAAGGCTGAACCAACTACTCCAACTCTCTTGGTTTTCATTTCATTCTCCTTGCTTGACATAATAGTATAGCTTGTATATTATTAATAGTGCATCAAGTATACTATTAAGTCAAGGTAATTAAATAGCAAGCTATAATGAGTTCAATTTGCCATGATTAGTATGTAAGAAACTGAATATTGTTGTAGTAATTAATCAGAGAAGTGGGGCGGAGAAGATGAATAGATTTAATCAGAATAATACGGCTGTTTTTGATGTTGATGCACAATATACATTTACACAAGAGTGCCCAGATGAACTGCCTGTTGAAGGTGGAACAGAGATAGTTAAAGCGCTGAATGAACAAGCGATGTTTGCCGCTATTCGAGTCGGTTCTAAAGATGCGCATAGTCCAAGGGCCGTTTGGGTTGCAAACGAAGAAAAGCCAATGTTTTCACCTGTTGAGGGAGATGATGTTGATATTGCTTGGAATCTACACGCAGTGCCGGGTACAAAGGGGTTTGAATTAATTGAGGGATTACCCAAGCCTGTTGAATATGATTTTTTTGTTTGGAAAGGTATTGAACTTGATCTGCATCCTTATGGTGCTTGTTACCATGATTTAGCTGATAAAATGAGTACTGGAGTTATTGAGTATTTAAAACATAATAATATCGAAAATGTCATAGTGGGCGGTTTAGCAACAGACTATTGTGTTAAAACGACAGCACTTCAATTAAATCGAGCAGGCTTTCGTGTGATCGTTAATCTTGAAGCTTGCAGAGGGATTACACAAGAGACGGTTAACTCTGCAATTGTTGAAATGAAAAAAGCTGGAGTTGAAATAGTGACAGAAACTAAAGCACTAAAACAATATGAGTTGAAAGCTTAATGTTCATTAATGATAATTAAAGAAAGACAAAACAAACTAACATAAGGATAACAGCATGGCTAGTAAACCGATAATTCAGTCTCTATTGGATACTGACTTATATAAATTGACAATGATGCAAACCGTACTACATTATTTTCCTGCGGCAGAAGTTGAATATTTATTTAAATGTAGAACTGAAGGCGTTGATTTAACTTCGTTAGCCACAGAAATAAGAGATGAAATTAAACACTTATGTCAATTAAAGTTTACTGAAAATGAAGTTCATTATTTAAATAATATTTATTATTTGAAATCAGATTTTGTTCAATTCCTTAAATTGTTTCAAATGAATGAAAGCTATGTACGCATGGGCAGAGATGAAGAAGGGCAGCTAGAAATTAAAGTGGTTGGGCCTTGGTTACATACTATTTTGTTTGAAGTGCCCATATTAGCGATTGTTGAAGAAGTGTATTCCAGACATCAACATGCTGATATTGATTTGAAAGAGGGGCAACGCCGTTTAAAAGAAAAAACACAAGCGATTAAAGCTCACCCGCTAGGCGACAAGCTAAAAATTATGGAGTTTGGAACCCGACGCCGTTTTAGTCGCGACTGGCAAAAACAGGTTTTATTGCATCTTAATCGCAGTGTACCTAATAATTTAGTGGGAACCAGTAATGTTTATTATGCGAGAGAAATTGGACTATTACCCTTAGGCACAATGGCACATGAGTATTTGCAGGCTTTTCAAGCGTTAGGACCTCGTTTAGTTGATAGTCAAAAGGAAGCATTAGATGTCTGGGCAAGAGAGTATCGTGGTGACTTAGGCATAGCGCTCACAGATATTGTTGGTGTTGATGCATTTATTAAAGATTTTGATCGCTACTTTGCAAAATTGTTTGATGGCGTAAGGCATGATAGCGGCTGTCCATTTGAATGGGCACGAAAAATGATCGCTCATTATCAAAAATTGGGGATTGATCCTAAAACTAAAACACTTGTTTTTAGTGATGGTTTAGATATTTCGTTATCATTTGATTTACTCGAAGAATTTCATGAAGTCACTAATGTCGTTTTTGGTATAGGCACTAATCTCACTAACGACGTTGGTGTAAAGCCTTTGAGCATTGTGATGAAAATGATTAAGTGTAATGGACAACCAGTAGCAAAAATCAGTGATAGTCCGGGAAAAACTATGTGTAAAGATGAAGGTTACTTGACCTATTTGAAGAATGTATTTGCAGTTAATTAAAAATAAAATCTTATTAAGGAGGGCGTTATGAAGTTAGTTTTAGCCCAGTTAAATTATACCGTTGGTGACATCGAAGGTAACCTGGAAAAAATACTTGATGCCTATAAAACCATCAGTGAGCAAGATGCGCTACTAATTTGCAGTGAACTTGCATTAACCGGATATTACCCTCAAGATTTGGTATTAAAAGAAAGTCTATTAGTGAGACAAAGTAATGCTCTAAAAAAGCTAATGGATGAAACTGAAGGTAAACGGTGTGGAATAGTTATTGGTTATATTGAAAAAAACAATCAAGTAACGGGTAAAGGTTTGTTTAATGCATTAGCATTATTAAGTAATGGTAAACAGGTGTTTCAATATCATAAACGTTTACTACCAACGTATAATATTTTTGATGAGGCCCGTCATTTCCAACCAGGAAGTAATGTCAATGTGTTTAATTATAAGGGAGTGCAGCTTGGTTTTTTAATTTGTGAAGATGCTTGGGCAAAAACAAAGAATTTTAAATACTCAGATGATCCTGTGAATGGTTTTAAACAGCATGAGCTGGATTTGGTTATTAGTATTAATGCATCGCCTAATAATTTAGGGAAAATGCAAGAGCGCATCGATGTTATTAATCGAGTTGCTACTCAAACTCAGTCGCCAGTTGTTTATATTAATCAGATTGGTGGTAATGATGAGCTTGTATTTGATGGTGCCAGTTTTGCGGTTAACAAAATTGGTAAGTTAGTTTGCCAAATGAAGCCGTTTGAAGAGCAAATATACCACCTAGAACTTGAAAATTTAGATGAGCTTAAAGCTAACGCTGTTTTTTATAACGAGAATGAATTGATTCTCGGCCAAACAGTATTAGGTATTAGAGATTATGTTAAGAAGTGTGGTTTTAGCAAAGTTGTTATTGGTTCATCAGGTGGTATTGATTCTGCAGTTACATTAGCTATCTGCAGTAAAGCGTTGGGACCTGAAAATGTAATAGCGATTACCATGCCTTCAAAGTTTTCTTCTGAAGGTAGTGTTAATGATTCAGTAACTTTATGCAATAATCTGGGGGTTAAATTGCTAAATGCATCTATTGCAGAAGAGTTTGAGTTGGCGGTTAAACGTTTTGAATTTATGACTGGTGAAAATCCTTCTACACTCACTCAAGAAAACATGCAGGCAAGAATTAGAGGGCGAATACTAATGGAGTATAGTAATCATTTTGGTGCTTTAGTGATTTCTACTGGTAATAAAAGTGAAATGAGTGTTGGTTACGCAACTTTATATGGAGATATGAATGGTGGAATTAACCCACTAGGTGATTTGTATAAAATGGAAGTCTATGCGTTAGCTAGATTTATTAATGAAAAATCAGGAAGAGAAATAATACCTGATGTCATTATTCAAAAAGAGCCAAGTGCTGAGCTTTCTGAAGGTCAAGTGGATAGTGATTCACTACCAGAATATCCACTGTTAGATGCGATATTAAAGCTCTATATAGAAGGTGATTTATTAGATGTTGATGAAAGCGAAAAATGTCATTTACTGATTGAAAAATATCAAGTTTTAAATGATGACGTTGAGCGAATACATCGAATGGTTGATAAAGCAGAGTTTAAACGAAGACAAGCACCGCCTATTATACGTGTACAAAAAAGAAGTTTTGGTATGGGGCGTTGGTTGCCTGTGGCTGCAAAGTATTAGAAAAGGAATAAGGGAAATGAAGACTAAAATAGAAACAGTGACTATGTATAGGCCAACTGGAAAAAATGAGTTGAAGTTAGTCATTGAAAGTGGATATAAAAAATGGCCTCCTAGATTAGCAGAACAACCAATATTTTACCCCGTGACAAATGAAAGATATGCAATCGAAGTTAATAATTGAAATGTTAAGGCTAAAGGTATTGGTTTTATTACTCGATTTGAAGTTAAAAAGTCATTTGTGGAACGTTATAAGATAGAAACTGTTGGAGGGAAGCATCATACTGAGTGGTGGGTTCCTAGTGAAGATTTGGAGGAACTTAATAATAATATTGTTGGTTTGATTGAAGTTATTGGGAAATATACAGAAGTAATTAATGGATAATATTTCTTCTAATTATATGGAAAGAAGAATATTAAATAGAGAAAAGAAATGAAAGATAAAACAAAAAGGATATCCAAATTTTTGAGTTATGTCTTAAGGCATAACCCTGCAGAAATTGATTTAGAACTTGATGACAATGGTTGGGTTTCTATAAAACAACTGATTGAAAATGCAAATAGTAAAGGCAAAGGTCTGACTATGGATATTATTAAGCATGTTGTTGAAACTAATGATAAACAACGATTTGCAATGAGTGAAAATGGTCAAATGATTCGTGCGAGCCAAGGGCATAGTATTAATGTTGATTTAGAGCTGGAGTCGTTAACTCCACCTGATATATTATTGCATGGATCAGCAGAGAAAAGCTTAGGTATTATTATGGCGAGCGGTATAAAGAAAATGAATCGGCATCATGTTCACCTTTCTGAAAAAATAACTACCGCTAGTGAAGTTGGAAAACGTTATGGTAAATTAGTCTTGCTGGAAATTGATGCTAAAAAAATGCATAAAGACGGCTTTGAGTTTTATAAAAGCGATAATAATGTTTGGTTAGTCGATTATGTACCTGCTAAGTATATTCAAGTAATTAAGTGAAGCTAGTGAGAAAGCAATGAAAGAAATAAAGGACATACGCTCAAAAAATGAGTTGATTAAATTTGTGCTAAATGAAGAAAGTGTAAAGTATTTATTCTTTTGGGGGCATACAAGCAATAGTCCTCAAACAATTAATAAAACTTGCTTCAGCCAATGGTTTAATTCACCTTTTGAAATTGATGGGGTGACTTATTCAACTGCTGAGCATTATATGATGGCGGAGAAAGCCAGACTATTTGAAGGTGAGAGCCAACTGAATAGCCAGTTAATTCAACAAATTATTGAAGCCAGCCATCCCAATGACGCAAAGAAGTTAGGCCGTCAAGTTGAAGAGTTTAATAATGAACTATGGTGTCAACATCGGTTTGATATAGTGGTGAATGGTAATATGGCTAAGTTTTCTCAAAATTCTAAGTTAGCGGAGTTTTTATTAGCAACTAAAAATCGAGTATTAGTTGAAGCTAGTCCGGTTGATAAAATTTGGGGGATTGGTCTGGCAGAAGACCATGGTGATGTAAGTAATCCATCCAAATGGAAAGGTTTGAATTTGTTAGGTTTTGCTTTGATGGAAGTGAGGGAGAGGTTGAGTAGACATGATAGCTAAGTTAACCATTATTGATTTTAACTCAACGATGGTTGAAGAGTGCGCTCATGCCTTTAGCGATTATGATAATGTAGAATTAATTGAAGGTGATTTTTTCTCCGCTCCTGCTGACATGTTAGTGAGTCCGGCTAATAGTTTTGGGTTTATGGATGGAGGTTTAGATTTAGCCATACGAAACCACTTAGGAACGTCGCTTGAAGTAAATGTTCGAAATGTAATACAAACAGATTTTGCTGGTGAGTTACCGATTGGAAGTTCGATTATAGTGAAAACTTTAAATAAAAATTGGCCATATTTAGGCGTTGCACCGACAATGAGAGTACCCTCAAATATAAATGGTACGTTAAATGTCTATTATGCATTTCGTTCAATGATGTTAGAGATAATAAAGTTTAACAAAAAGAGGCGAACTCCGATTAAATCGGTTGTTTTTCCTGGAATGGGAACTGGTATTGGTGGAATGTCAGAAAGAAAATCAGCTATGCAAATGGCATTTGCCTATAAACAATTGTTGGAAAGGGAACAACAAAAAACAGCGAAACAAATATTACAAGAAAACAACGAGTTGGAATTGTTGAGGTAAATGGAAAGATGTATGAAAATATTGAAGTAATAAAAGGAGATATTACCAAGCTTAAGGTTGATGCTATTGTTAATGCCGCTAACGTTAGCTTATGTGGAGGTGGTGGTGTTGATGGAGCCATTCACCGCGCTGCCGGTAAAGAACTGTTATTAGAGTGTCGAACCTTGGGTGGATGTAAGACTGGCTTTGCAAAAATAACTAAAGGATATAATTTGCCCGCTAAGTATATTATTCATACGGTTGGTCCAGTTTGGTATGGCGGGCATAAAAATGAAGAAGAACTTTTAGCATCTTGTTATCGAAAGTGTTTAAAGCTCGCTAATGATAACGGCGTACAATCAATTGCTTTTCCTGCAATAAGTTGTGGTTCTTATCGGTTTCCGATTGAGAGAGCTTGTGAAATAGCGGTTAGTGAAGCTGCGAATTTCAAAAGAAAATATGGTGATTCAATTAAAATTACTTTTGTTTTATTTGATGATAAATTGGAAAAAGTAATGGGAAATGCACTGGTGAAAGTAGAAGGAAGAGGTATTGAAAGTTAAGTTGGTTACTCATAATAACTAAAAAATCATTAGCTTCTTATCTACTACTTGATATCGTACTCTAATTCGGAATACTAGAATTTATCAGAAGATGAAAATACAGTTATTAAGCGATTTACACTTAGAGTTTAAATATTACTCTTATCCAAAAACTGATGCCGATGTTGTTGTTTTAGCTGGTGATATTCACACTAAGGAGCGAGGTGTAAAATGGGCAATGGAAGAAATTAAAGATAAGCCTGTAGTGTATATTTTAGGAAATCATGAGTTCTATGGTAAATCCTATCCGAAGCTAATTGATTCATTGAAAATATTAACAAAAAATACAAACGTTCATGTCTTAGAAAATAATTTAGTTAATATTGATGGCGTCAATTTTTTAGGTTGCACTTTGTGGACTGATTTTGAGTTGTTTGGCAATGCCAGAATATCTGGATATGAATGTCAACAGGTTATGACTGACTATAAAAAAATCAGGCGTTCGCCGAGTTTCGCTAAACTGCGTTCAATTGATACTGCAATAGCACATAGTCAATCTATAAAATGGCTTGCGGAAAATTTGAAAGAAAAACAAGGTGAAACCAATGTCATTGTTACTCATCATGCGCCGTCATTAAATTCGGTGGAAGGTAAGTGCCACAAAGACACCACTACCGCTGCTTATATTTCTAATTTAGAAGATTTTATTGAGAAAAATAAACCTGACTACTGGCTTCATGGACATTTACATAATAGTAGTGACTATATTTTGGGAAAATGTAGAGTACTTTGTAATTCAAAAGGATACCCTGACAGTATTAATCCTGAATATAATCCAAGCTTTTGCTTTTCTATTTAAAACAAAAGAGTTTACTTTGAATATTTAAGTTATGGCAGATTTATATGAAATAAGAGCAAATTATGATCGCGATAGTATCATTATGTATCAGGCTTATTCTGGACAAATGTCACATGCATAAAACTTTAGAAGGAAAGTTAATTGTTGAAACAGAAGAAGTCGTTTAGAAAGAACAATTGTTTTAAATAGTTTTAAAAAGCGGCTTTTGTCAAGCATAAAAGCCGCTGATATATGTAAAGTTACATTATTATTTTTCAGATCTAATATTCACTGCTGGCAAAAACCCAACCAAAATAAATACTTGCGTATAGATTATCTTCTTTTTTGACTAAAGGGCTATCAATGTTCGCTGCATTTTTCAAATCTTCTGCTCTAGCGAAAATGCCAAAGTAAAATTGATCCCAGCGTTTACTTACAGCTAAAGAGAATGAATGACTAGATATCCCTTTTTTAGCTTGATACAGGTTTCTATTTGCTGTTACATACTGTGGAGCGACTTCATAGAATTGAGTATGATATTTTTGATCGCCATAGTTAATACTGTAGCTGGAATAAAATTTCCACTGACTAAAGTTGTGGACATATTTTATATCAAAACCGCCAGTAATTCCTTGCTGGTTAACTGAAAAATCATCGAAACCAAAAGCAGTTCTTATTGGCAGTTCTAAAGAAAGCCGATTGAGTTTGTCTTTTATCAACCAATATTTTATCGCAGGGCCGATTTCTATAAGTGTCTTTAAATCTTTCATTCCTGCTCTAGCCTTATTATCTTCACTACTCACAGGAAGCCCTATTCCAATACTGAATGATAGGTCAAGGTTACGAATGCCGAACAAGTTATAATTAAATCCATTACGATCAATTTTAGTTTTTTTATCCTCATAGGTTCCGTAGGGAAGAGGTAATACTTTATTGAGTTCTTCATCTGAACCTAAATAATGTGGAATAGATATTGTGGCTAAACCTGCGCCAAACTCCCACTTGATATCGTTTGCAACAGTATTTGTTGATATTGATAAAATCAGTAGCAAACTGGGATATAAAAATTTTTTTATACTTGTGAGATTAACTTTCATAAATAAGCTTAATAAAATAGTGATTAAAATAATAAATAGTTGATTTTTACATTTTAAAAAGTTTAAAAGTCAACTATTAAGTAACACCAAAAATAATACTCTTTAATATCAGATTGTTTTCATTGATGAAAATACTTAATTTGATTGTGTGTTTATTTTTCTTTTTTATCTCTTTAAGGATTATTACTTTGTTTTGCTATTTCTTTCTACTAAAAGTAAATCTAGCACTTTATGGTATTAATATCATAATATTTTATTTGAAGAGTGCCAATTTTTTAACTAATTTAATGATGAGTAATTCTCTAAATACTTGAATTATATTTTTTCTTTTACCTCAATATTAATTATTTTCAATACACCTTTCCAAATAAAACAAACCTTCACTGCTTAAACTGCTGATTCTAGTCGGCGAATAATCGTTAATAAAATCAAAAATGTAAATATTACAGATAACAAATATATTTATTGTGCGCAATATTAATTATGTGTTACATAGATATGACAGCGTTGTCTAAGAGGTTTTTTAACGTTGGTAAAGTTGAATTTAATTAAAAAATAAATACTGGTAATCACTAGTCATTTAGGAGGACTAAAAATAATGAAAATAATTACGCCAAAAATAATTCAATATACATTTGGATTATTTTTATTAAGTTCACCAGCAGTCTATGGAGCCAATTTGCCGGATATTTGTGCATCTGAAGGTGTATCGACCTCAATCACTAATGGCAAACCAATTTGTGTTTCCAATAATGGTACCGCTTGGTTAAGTTTGGGCGGTGGTAATTCACATAATAGTATTGCAATTACAACGGGACACGGTACAGGTGATTTAAGTCTGTATGCCCAAAATGGGCAGTGGCCTAATACGGGATCAAATAGCACCTCACCTCGCTCAATAACCGCAGGAACCAACACCGAGTGCGTCATTTTAACTAACCCTACCCAGTACTGGACAATGATTGGTATTACTGGCAATCGTGATAAAGCTTCTGTTGTAGTTGATTTTGGTGCAACTTCATGCCGCACTGTTAGTAGTGATAGTTCTAATATTGCACCTGTAGCCCGAACGGATGGTCCTTATTCAGGGCAAGTCGGCGCTGGTATTGCTATGAGTAGTAATGACTCGTCAGATGTCGATGGTTATGTGGCTTCATGGCTTTGGAATTTTGGAGACAGCACAAGCAGTACTTCAGCAAACCCCAATCATACTTACAACTCGGCAGGCACTTATACTGTTAGCTTAACGGTTACCGATGATGATGGTGCCAAGCACACAACAACAACAAGCGCTACAATTTCAGGAGGTTCGGATCCTGACCCAACGGGCTATTGCTCGATGAAAGGGGGAGGTTCTTATGAGTGGATTGCTGGCGTTAAGTTAGGAAATCTAAATAGTACTTCGACTGGGGCTGCTGCTTACACTGACTTTACGAGTAAAATAGCGAGTGTTTCGGCAGGTAATAATACGATTACTTTAACACCAGGTTTTAGTTCCGGTGCTTATACTGAGCATTTTGCTGTATGGATTGACTATAACAAAGATGGTGATTTTCTAGATGCTGGTGAAAAGGTTGTCACAGCAAGTGGTAAAGCTGCTGTTACAGCAACAATTAATATTCCACCTTCCGCCTTTGGTAAAACACGTATGCGTGTCGCCATGAAATATAATTCTGCACCTAGCGGCCCATGTAATGATGTAACCTCCGGCGAAGTTGAAGATTATACTATTTCTTTTAGTGGCAGTGATCCTGATCCTGATCCCGATACCGGTAGCATTCCTGATATGTGTGCCAGTTCTGAACCAACAACCGCAACTAGCTTAGAAGATGGTGTGCCAGTTTGTGTGAAGTCTACCAATCAATTTACAAGTTTTAGTATTCCAACATTGTCGGGCTCAACTAGCGTTGCAATCACTACTGCTCATGGGCTTGGTAATTTAAGTTTAGAAGCTAGAAATGGTGGTGGCTGGCCAAAACCGGGTGATGATAGTGTGCGCTCAAAACATGTTGGTAATACCGAGTGTGTGATTATCAATAATCCGACTGAGTACTGGACTAATGCAACTCTGAGAGGTCTTTTTAAAGGAGCGACGGTTGTGTTTGATTTAAATGCAACCAAGTGTCGTGCTACCCCAGGTGCGGCAGATCCTGGTAATGATGGTTACAAATTTAATAAGGTTCATGTATTAATTTATCCATTCCGTTTTAATAGTGTTGATTTAGATTTTACAACGGCGCAAATTAATGAAGAAATGGAAAAAACCAAGACATACTATCAGGAACAGTCTTATGGCAACTTCAATGTGACTTGGGAAATTAAACCCAAAATTACTATGCCACTTTCTAAATCAACTTATGATAATGATAAGACGAAGTGGAATCCAGCTTATAAAGCCGAACTCAATAAGGCTGGTGTTGATCCTGATTTTCCAGGTGAAGCAACTATTGTTATGGTGACTGCACCACCAATTGGTACAGAATCAACAAATTACATTAATTCGCAAGCAGGTCCACCGCTTATGGAAATTTATACTTATAAAGCCGGTACTATTGCACATGAAATGGGTCATGCATTAGGTCTTCATCACTCAATGTCTCTTGAAGGTGGAAACAGTACACTCAATGGTAATAGCAATGATAAAATAACCAATTATGGTAATGTTTTCGCTATGATGGGAATGGGGGCACATACGCTTCAAGAGTACAACTTGATGTATAAGAGTTACTTTAAAGGTTGGATTAGAGAGAGCGATGCTCCGCTTATCACATCTTCTGGTACTTACCGAGTTTACGCATTTGATCATGGTAGCGTTAATGGACATGGAGCATCTGGTGCGATTGGTTTGCGTTTAAAATCTGGTGACGGTAAAAATACTTATTGGGTTGAGTATAGGACTACGACAGCAACAGAAGATAGAAGAGCTGCTTTGGAAAATGGAGTATTAGTGAATCTACAAGGTTATATGGATAGTAATGTAACGCCTTGGTGGAATCATACTTCTCTTCTATTAGATATGTTGCCAAATTCAAAGAGTACTTCTAACTGGGCACTTGAAGATGAAACAGATGCACCTCTTCAAATTGGTAAAAGTTTCACTGATAAATTAGGGAATGGCTTCCGCATTACACCAACGGCCAAAGGTGGCACTATTGGTACAGCCAATGCATGGATTGATGTAAAAGTCGAAATTTTTTAATTGGCTTATTGTTTTGAGTAGAAAAACTCAAATAAAGTTAAACTTCATGATTGCCACAACATTTATTGTTGTGGCAATTTTTTGATGGTTCGTTTCTGAAAAACTCGCATCGTCCGATTGAGGCTGAATTTTTAATACTTTACTATTTATTAAATAGTTTTTATAATGTCGATGCAATTAAGTTGACAGTCGGAATAACCGAATGACTATTGAAAAAATCAAAAGTAAATCTTACATTTAAGCAAATACAAACATCTGATAAACTATTATTAAATCGTTTATCAATTCAGCAATCTAACAATCATTTTCAAACCCGTTTTAATCTCAAAGAATCTCTGGTTAGCAATCAAGAGTACCTGCTCGAATTACTTTTTTCTCTTGATGGGATTATTCAGTCACCTAAATATCATCCAGAATCAGATGCGCTTTATCATTCTTTACAAGTTTTTCAATTAGCTTATCAACAGTCAAGTGATCCTGAATTGTGGTTGGCTGCGCTTTTTCATGATGTTGGAAAATCAATAGACTCTAAAAGACACGCTGTAGTTGGTGTTGAAATGCTTATTGATATTTTTCCAGAGCGCATTTTGTGGTTAATTGAACATCATTTGGATTTAATGATATCGCCGAGAAAAACTCAGCAACGTTATGCAAACACTCAACGGTTGAATGATTTAGTTCAACTAAGAGAGTGGGATTTGGCTGGACGGTCTCCTATGGCAATGGTCGGCTCGCCGGAAAAAGCCTTTGAATTGATTTTAAAATGGCTATAAAAATAGAAATATAGAGTTTTAAGTAAAAAAATAGATTAACAACTTAACTAAATGGTGTGAAGAACACCCCTGAATATGAGAAAGAAAAATGATCAAATTAGACAATTATTAATCCGTGAAGCGGCTCATTTAATGTTTGATGAAGGCGTAGAGCAATATATCGATGCTAAGAAAAAAGCAGCCAAAAGAATACTGGGAAAAACAACTCGTCACTTACCTTCTAACGGTGAAATTGCAGAAGCGCTTTATCAGCTATCTTTATTTTATCAAGGTGATTCAATGAATAATCAGCTATTTCAAATGCGTTTGCTAGCAATGGATATAATGGAACAGTTAGCTATTTTTAATCCACGGCTAATTGGTTCTGTTAGTACTGGACGAATACGTCAAGACAGTGATGTCGATATTCATATTTTTACTGATAACATAGAAGAGCTGCAAAATTATCTTGAGAAAATGGGGTGGCAATATGAACTTAAGCAGGTTTGGATTGATAAAAATAATCGTCCAGTAGAATATACCCATGTTTACCTCGTCAAGGAATTTCCTGTTGAGTTATCGGTTTACCCAGTTAATGAGATTAGAGTTAAAAGTAGAAGTAGTACTGATGGTAAACTGATTAATCGACTTTCTGTTGTTGCATTAAGAAAGCTTTTAATGACTGAGCATTGTGATGAGTGGAGTGATTATATTAATCGCTGTCATATTTCTGAAAATTAACAAGGTATCTAATAGGTTTATATTTTGAAACCTGGAGGTTTTTGTGGAATGTTTGCTTTTTATGCTTATAAAGTGAGTTAAAACTTAGAAGTTAAATTTATTGTTGACATTGGTCGCTTAAAAGTCATAACATCAAAGCATGAAAACACATCAGTTATTTTTTTTATTTATTCAACGGCGACTTTCACGTATTAAGCTGGAAGCGCTATTGCTTGGTTGATTAGTTAATCGATAAAGCCCCTATCACTAAGAAAGCTCTTTCAGTAATTCTGTAAGGGCTTTTTTATTGCTTTAAATAACGTGAATAGGTATAAAATGAATATAAAAAAAATATTAAATGCAAAACTACACAGCGCAATGATTTGTGCTGGAATTCCTAGGCAATTTCCACCATTAATTTCGTTGGTAAAAAGTGCAGGTTTTGGAGATTTTCAGGCTAATGGCATTATAGCAGCAGCAAAAATGCTGAAGATGGATCCTAAAGAGTTAGCTAATCAAGTTGTCCTAGAGTTTGAATGCACAATTGAAGTTGAAACAATTGACGTTTCAGGTCCAGGTTTTATTAATATTTATTTATCTAATCAATGGTTATCAAAAAGACTTGAGTGGATGCTGTCTGATAAGAAGTTAGGGATTACAATGGTAAGCTATCCTAAAACGGTAGTTATAGACTATTCTGCTCCTAATCTGGCTAAAGAAATGCACGTTGGGCATTTAAGGTCAACTATTATTGGTGATGCTCAGGCAAGGCTTTTAGAGTTTCTTGAATACAATGTTATTAGACAAAATCACATTGGAGATTGGGGGACTCAATTCGGGATGCTTATTGCCGAGCTAGATGAAACATTAAAAAACAAACAAGTGAGTAAAATTGCGCTTAAAGACTTAGAGTTATTTTATCAACAGTCTAAAAAGCATTTTGATCAAGATGATGCTTTTGCAGCCAATGCAAGGAGTTATGTTGTAAAGCTGCAAAGCGGTGATCTGCAAATTAAACATCTTTGGCAACAATTTATAGAGCAATCCTTGCTTCATATTGATGATATCTATAAAAAACTCAATGTATCACTGAGTAGAAAAGATGTTATGGGGGAAAGTGCTTATAATCATGATTTACCTTTATTAGTTAAAGAGCTTGAAGAAAAAGGGTTAGCGCTTAAAGATAAAGGAGCAATAGTTGCTTTTCTTGATGAGTTTCCTGATAAAAATAACAAACCTTCTGTTATGATAATTCAAAAGCAAGATGGAGGATATTTATATTCTACAACTGATTTGGCTGCTATAAGGTACAGGGCTAACCAACTTAAAGCTAACAGTATCCTTTATTTTATAGATGCTCGTCAGTCTTTACATTTAAAACAGGTTTTCTGTTTAGCAAGAAAGGCTGGTTTTATTCATGAAAACTTAACGTTAAATCACTGTGCTTTTGGAACTATGATGGGGAGTGATGGTAAACCATTTAAAACCAGAAGTGGTGGTGTGATTAAACTGGCAGAATTACTTAATGAAGCTATTTTGAAAGCTGAGAAATCAATTAATAGTAAAAGCTTAAATTTATCACCTGATGAAAGAAAAAATACAGCAATAAAGGTGGGGATAGGTGCGATTAAGTATTCTGACTTATCTAAAAAAAGAACGAATGATTACGCTTTTAACTGGGATGAGATGCTTTCTCTTCATGGTAATACGGCTCCCTATTTGCAATATGCTTATGCAAGAATTAAAAGCTTGTTAAGAAAGTCTGAGAAAAGCATTAATACAGTAGAAGGCAGAATAAAAATTATTAATGAGGAAGAAAGAATACTTGCGATAAAATTAATTAATTTTGATGAAGTTTTAAATACAGCATGTAAAGAAGCAATGCCACATTTGATCTGTAATTACTTATACGAATTATCAAAAGCTTATATGAGTTTTTATGAACATTGTCCTATATTAAAGGAAGAAGTTAAAGTGATTACTCAAATAAGTAGATTAATGTTATGCAACTTGGTTGCTAGAACTCTAAAAACAGGGTTAAATATTCTTGGGATTGAAGTGATGGATAAAATGTAATTGTTGTATATCAAGGCTTATCATAGAACTTAATGATATATGATGAATGATTGAAAAAATATAAGGTTTAGCTAATGGATGAGGTTAACAAAATTTACGCTTTACAAGTTGATTATGATAATTTCAAAAGTTTCATCCCTTCTGATTTAGCTAACAAGTCGAATGCCTGTATCCGTTGTAAAGGCGAGCCACTAAATTGGAAAAAGCCCCTTTCTATTAGAGTAGACGATGATGATATTGGTATGCCAGAAGCTGATATATCATTATTAAATATTGGTTCTTTTGTTATTTCTGATTATCTTTATGAGGAAAACTTCAAGCAATTTAGTCAGAGCTGTGAGTTTTTACCTTTAGAGTTCAATGAAAGAAAATTATTCTTAGTTAATGTCATCAATGTTGTGGATTGCTTAGATAAAAATAATAGCAAATTTAACCAGTATAGAGGAGTTTCACAAATTATTTTTAATAAAGAAAAAGTACCATCTGTGGGGTTTTTTAAAATTAAAGAAGATAATTTTACAACTGTTTTTTGTGCAAGGGATGTTTATAATATGGTTAAAGAGTGTTCTCTAAGTGGTATTGATTTTGAAGCATTTATGATTCAATAGCTGCTAGAAGTAGATTTAAGTAATATATTTTTCAAACTAATAGATTGACTATTGAGTGTGATTATTAATCAATGCAGTCATACTTTGCATTTTATAGCTAAATTTTACTTTAGTATTTAACCTATTATAAAGAGGGATAAAAAGCAGCCAAGAAAAATAACCCATATTGCCTAAAAGTGCGTTAATACTATTCTATAATACTCTTTATATTTGGAAGAGTATAAGAGTATGGCTCCTGGATCTCACTTGATGATGAGTTGGCTTGGTAGCGCACAAATATTTTATCAACGAAGAGAGAGAGTTCTGGTTACGCTCTCTGGTGTGCTCCCTGATATTGATGGTTTCGGTATTATTATTGATAAAATAACAGGTGTTACAAACTTATATTATCAATACCATCATTATTTGGGACATAATATATTCTCTGCAATGTTTTTCTCAACCTTGCTTAGTTTTATTGCAAAAAATCAAAAAGTTAAAGTCTTTCTATTTTCATTTTTTTTGATTCACTTACACATAACATGTGATGTTATTGGCTCTAAGGGGCCTGATGGATACCACTGGCCAATTTACTACTTTTATCCACTAGATAGTAGTTTGGGTTTAACCTGGAAATATCAGTGGGAGTTAAGTAGTTGGCCAAACACTGCTATTACGATAAGTTTATTTTTATTATGTACCTATGATGCAAATAGGAAAAAATTTTCTTTTTTAGAAGTATTTAGTCAGCGACTGGATAGAGAAGCTTTTGCTATGTACCAAAGGTATATTTTAAAAAGGTAAAAGAAGTGCAGAACTAATAATTTTAAATGTTGAAATAAACACTTCTTTACTATATAGTCCCACTCACATCGCAAGATATCCTTTCTGGCTGCTGATCTTGCTCGAATTTCGCTAATATTTGGCGATAGTTATCATTGTACTTTTTAAAGAGTGCTATCGAGCAATGGAGACAGTCATGAGTCATTCACTCAAACGTCTAATTAAAGCTTTGCATAAGCAAGGTTTAACTATTTTAAAAAATAATAATGTTTATCAAATCGGAAAAGTTGATGATAGTAAGTTTCCTCCAATAGAAGTTCTCTTACCTGAGCATTTCCCTTTAGACAATAAAGCGCTTAAACAACTTATTAATTTTGCTGGTGTTTATCACCCCCAAGGAGGAGTTGTTAATACAGTGAAGGCAACGCCTGATTTTCATGCAGGATCAATTGTTCCTGTTGGAGCTGTTGTTTCTACTAGTAATAACTTTATTATTCCGCAAGCAATAGGAACTGATATTCATTGTGGAATGCGGTTACATGTTGCAGATATAGAAATTGAGCAGTGGCAATCTAAAAAGTTGCTATTAGTTAAGAAGCTTAGAGCTGACTTATTATTAGGTAGCCGTGATCTACCTATGTCGACTTCGAGTTTTAAAGCACTTTTTCAATATGGTTTATTAGGCTGGTTGGATAAAGTAAAAAATAAGCCTTTAGGTGATTTGCGTTTTGCAGATATTAATCAGTTAGAAGAAGAGTTAGAGAACGTCTTTGAACTTGGAAGTGAATCTGGTAGCAATCACTGGGTACCTGAAAACTTAATTACTGATAAACGTGAAGTTGTTCGTGATGCTGCTTTAGCGACAATAGGTGGCGGTAATCATTTTGTTGAGTTTCAACTGTTAGATGATGTATATGATGGTAAGCAAGCTTTTTCTTGGGGAATTAAGAAAAACCAAATTGCTGTTATGATACATACAGGATCACGTGGAGTAGGGCAGTATGTTGGAAATTATTGGATTGATAAAGCGAAGAAAGCTTGGCCTACGAAGCATAAATATCCTGAGAATAAAATATTTCCACTATATGGTGAACTAGCAAAAAATTATCTAGTAGCGATGAACTCTGCTGCCAATTACGCTAATTTGAATCGTTTACTTTTAGCTGAGATTGTTCGGCGACGAATAAGAGAAGTTTTTGGTAGTAATATTGAAATGTCATTGGTTTATGATGGACCACACAATATTGTCACTCATGAAAAGGGAAGTTTTATCCATAGAAAAGGAGCAACACCAGCCCATAAAGATCAACCTGTTCTTATTCCCGGTTCGATGGGGCATTCATCTTATTTGATGAAAGGTTTAGGAAATGAAGACTACTTGTGTTCAGCTTCACATGGTGCGGGGAGAGCTAAATCGCGTCATGAAATGTTCAGGCTTAATAGAGATGGTAAAGATTTGGGCGTAGGGTGTATCGACTGCGTTACTTTGAAAGAAGAGCGTATTGTTGAAGAAGCGCCTGTTGCTTATAACAATATTGAGGATGTTATTGCTGTTCAAGTTAAAAATAAAATAGTAACTCCTGTAGCCAAAATGAAACCTTTATTGACTTTTAAAGGGTAAAGTAAAAGTTATAAAATGCTTTTGGAATATTATTAACAAAAAATAGTTATAGTCAGTGAATGCCGTATATTGGCATTCACTTTAATTTTTGATTATATAAAATCAATTCGCCGCGGCAATAATATCATTCACTAAAATATTGAAAATAGTACTATATTGTGAGCGCGCAGTAGCACCGTTTATTTGCCATTTTGAATTGGTAATAAGTACCATGTTTTTGTCTGGTATAGTCACAATAAACTGACCCCCCCACCCCCAGGCTAATTCTAGTTGATGATTATTAGCATGTCCTAACCACCATAAGTAACCGTAGCCATCAATAACCATGGGAGGATCGCTAGGTGGGAATGATATTTGTTGGGATTTTGCTGCTTGTACCCAGCTTTCAGGAATAATCATTTGCTGCTCCCAGTGACCATTGTTATGAAGCAATAAGCCTATTTTAGCTAAATCAATTGAACGTAATTCTAACCCCGCACCGCCATTATAATAACCGTCGGCTAATATTTCCCAACGTATTTGATTAATTCCTAAGGGCTCAAAAAGTTTCTGTTTAGCATATTCAAGTGTGTTCATACCAGTTGATTTGGTTAAAATAACCGATAATAAATGAACTGCTGCAGAGTTATAGTTAAACTGCTCACCTGCATTAGAAGTCATATTTCGATTTAATAAATGCCCTTGCGGATCACTTGAGTTAGCCCAATTAATATACTCCGAGTCTTGGCTTTCATTCCATTGAAATCCACTTGTCATTGTGAGCAAGTGAAGCAAAGTAATATCTTTTTTAACCAATGATAAATCAGGATATTCAGTTTCAAAAAAACGACCAATTGATTGGTTCAGTCCTGTAAGAAAACCTTCTTCAATGGCTATACCTATTAGCATTGCTATAATTGTTTTGGTAACTGAGCGTTCGTGCATTAATGTATTTTCTGTGGTGTTTTTAAAATAGGCTTCAGCGATTAATTTGTTATTACGAATAATTAATAAGCTATTTAACACATTAGAGTTAGCTGCATTAACATAGGCGGCATTAATTTTTTCAACATCAAAGTTTTCAACCGTTGCATCACCAACAATCCAACTGTCTGTTGAGATAGGACTCCAGTTAACTTCGGTTACCGAAGACGGTGGAGTGGATAGCGTGCCACTTGATGATGAGCCTCCACAACCACTAAATGACATAAAAATTGATATGATAAAAGCGAGTTTCCACTGAGAAGACATGGTATTTTCCTCTAGTTGATACGTCATTATTGAAAATAAATAAGTTGTTTCTATCGTTTATATTATAGCTTTAGTCAAATTAAGTAAAATCCATAAAGATTAAACAAATATTGAGTTTTAACCCTTAAATAAAATTTCACCGTTAAAAATACTATGGCTAGCTTCTTAATAACTGTACAAGAGCCTTTTAAAGTATGAAATATTTATTTATCAGTCTACCTTTAGTTTTGCTATCAACAAATATACATGCAAACTCATTTATTGAAAAATTAACGCTTAAAGTAAGAAATGAAATCAATAGAAATTTTAGTAAAAAAATATTGCTGTTAGACAAAAATACGTATTTAAAACGACATGTCGTACAAGATAATGATTTAATATTTCAGTGGTATTCTCGTACAAGAGTTTTTAAATGTGGATTTACTCATTCAGTTTATGAACAGTTAGTTGGGAAGCAATATATCTTTCATAGTCCTATTAAGGTCGAAAAGTGGATACCTATTAATGGCAAACCAACTAGCAACATCTATTGGCAGGTATCATTACTTGACTAGGTGATTTGATTAGCCCACAGCGATGTGGGCTAATTTTCGATTTTAATTAAATTTCAGGTTCCTTTATAACTCAATACTGGACTTAAGCATCGTGTAACTGTTATCAGCTTTTTTTGTGAAGCGATAATCGTTTCTATCTTTTTATAACTACTTGGCGCTTCTTCTTTTAATAAATGTAGTTTTTCTTTTTGATAAAAAATGCCTTTCATTTGCTGGCTTAATTTATTGTGACTAATCACTTTTTTAGCTAGTTGCCTACTCATACAACGTCCAGCACCATGAGAACTGGAATACAGTGACTCAACATTTCCTTTACCTATTACATGGTAGCTGTTGCTTCCCATACTTCCTGGAATAATCGCAGGTTCTCCATTTTTGACTGAACAGGCTCCTTTTCTATGCACCAGAAGTGTTTCCCCTGCTATATTAACCTGTTCTAGGTGATTATGATCACAGTGAATCATTTGACTTTCATCAATGGATACAGAAAATAGTTGCTTAAATAGTTCTATACAGCGCTCCAATATTGATAAGCGATTGATGCTGGCATAATGTCTCGCCCATTGCATATCATTGTAATAAGCTTGTCCTTCGTTAGTATTGATATCCAAATAACCTAAACCTACTGATTTTTGAGAGGCTTTGTTTAAGTGATAGTCTCTAATTGTTGGTCCCATAATACGAGAGCCCGTATGAATCATTAACCAAAGCTGGCCTGATGTTGAGCAGGTTTGTAGTTCAATAAAATGGTTTCCTCTTCCTAAAGTTCCTAGCTGATATTTGCCTTCTCTTAGTGCAAACTTCGTTAGTTTTTCACAAGAAAGCTGCTTTATATTCTCTAATAACATTGCTTTTTTTTGCTTGATAATAGGAACATGATTTATCAGAAAACTAAATATTTTCTGTGCTTGTTTATCAGTAATAAGATCGGCTGTTATATTAAACGGAACCGATAACATGCCGCAGCCTATATCACCCCCGATAGCGGCAGGGTAAATTAAGGTACTCGTTGCAATGACACAACCAACACAAACATCTTTTGCCAGATGTGCATCGGCCATCAACCTAACGTGTTTTATATCTTTGGCATTCCTTAAACGCTTACTTTGTCGTTCTAAGTTATGGTTTAACTTTTCACTAAGCCAGTGTTGGTAAGTTGCTTGTGACTTATTCATAATCTTTCTCATCCGCTAGTTTTATAGTGAGTGCTGGAACTGTTTTTCGATTAATTCCATTGGCTACGATACTTCTGATTTTTCCTTTGTGTGTATCTAACCAATTGATTACATGCTCACAATCACTCAATGATACTGTGGCGATAGGCTCAATAATTAGTAGTAAACTTGATTTATTCGGTTTTTGTTTTACATGAGTGATACTCCAATTATCTAAACCTAATTCTGATATGGCTAACTGTGATAATTTTTGAACTTGACGACAAAGTCTTCGATTATCGTAGTTTATACTTTTTTCTTTGCTTTTTTCATGACGAGGCGAAATACCATCGCCCTCACAAATTGATTGGCAATATTCTAATAACGGATTGGGTTGTTTCATCAAACTCTCCGCACCAAAAAGTTATTAATGGTGCAGGTTAACACTGCATCAAAAATTGGTATGGTGCTATTTAAAAATTAAGGGAGTCTCTGAACGATGTATTTAAATACTAATAAGTAAAAAATAGATAATAAAATATCATTAGCTATTTTACGTTCAAGAGGCAGTTTTTTTGAGTTGATGTAGTTGCAATGGAATACATGTCTGCCTCCTTCGGAAGTTTTAAATGGATAGTATGCGGCATCTTAACTTTAATCAAAAAAATGTCAATTCTTTTTTTTTGTTTAAAAAACATTCAAAATAAATTTGCATTTTTAACCATAACAAATTAGACTTCGCTCCACTTAATTAATTGGCTTGTGTCAATTACTTTTTCAAACCAACTGCAAAGGAGATAAGAAATGAATTTAGTTAGTGTCTTTTGCAGATCACACTTCGAGTAACCCCGCTCTATTTTCGGCTTTAATTACTCTTAGTCAGCCGATCTGCTCATTTGAAATATTAATCTTTTAAGATTAAATACTTAATAATATTTTATCGATTACTTTTGTCTAATGATAAAAGTAATCTAGGATTGAATAATGAGCAATTATATTCAAAAACTATCTGATAGTGTTAGTTTGATCGCTAATTCAGATGTCTGGATTGAAGGAAAAGCAATTCAGCAACTAGAAAAAACAGCACAGCTTGAAGGAATTATTAGGGCTGTTGGTATGCCAGATCTTCATCCCGGTCGAGGTTATCCTATTGGCGCGGTATTTTTATCAAAAAATAAAATTTATCCAGCTTTAGTTGGTAATGATATTGGTTGTGGCATGGCATTATGGAAAACAAATGTCAAAGCCAGAAAAGTCAATTTAGATAAGTTGGCAAAGCGTCTGACCAATATAGACTCTCCACTAGGTGATGATTGGAAAGAGTATATTGACGAACGTTTGATTGATAAAAAACTTGGAATAACTGGTTTTGAGCGTGCTTTAGGAACAATTGGTGGTGGTAATCACTTTGCAGAGTTGCAACAAGTTTGTGATATTTATTGCGAGGAAGATTTTGAGCTATTGAATATGGACAAAAAAAATTTAGCTTTATTGATTCATAGTGGTTCTAGAGGATTTGGGGAAAGTATTTTACGTCGTCACGTTGAGCAGTTTAGTCATCAAGGGTTAGACGTGGGCTCTAATGATTTTGTTTGTTATATAGAGCAGCATAATAATGCATTGAAGTTTGCCGAATTAAATAGAGAATTGATTGCAAGCCGAATACTACAACGGCTTCATGCTAAAGGAGAGGCAGTCTTAGATGTTAATCATAATTTTGTTGTTCAATCTGAAAGTGGCTGGTTGCATCGTAAGGGTGCTACACCATCAAACGATGGTATGGTTATGATACCGGGATCTCGTGGTGATTATAGTTACTTAGTGAAGCCTGTACTTCAATCAAAAGGGAGCATACAAAGTTTATATTCACTCGCTCATGGTGCTGGCAGAAAGTGGGTACGTTCTGATTGTAAAGGACGCCTATCAAAGCGTTATAAACAATCTGATCTTGAACGAACGGCTTTAGGCAGTCGAGTGATTTGTAAAAATAAGGAGTTGATTTATGAAGAAGCGCCTGAAGCTTATAAGTCGATTGAAAGTGTAATCAATGTGATGCAAAAAGCGAACTTAATCGTACCTGTTGCTCGCTTTAAACCCGTGTTAACTTATAAAACACAAGGCGGTTGTTAATGATATTACTACAACTTTCAGCCGCACAAGGTCCAGAAGAATGTCGTTTAGCGGTATCGTTAATGTTAAAAGTATTTATTCAGGAAGCTGAAGCTTTTGATGTGACATTCAGTATTATAGAGCAAGAACCTGTTGATAAAACCGATAGGCTTAAGTCTGTTTTGTTAAAGCTTGAGGGAGATAAAGCACTAACCTTGTCGAAAAACTGGATGGGGACCATTCAGTGGATTTGCCAAAGTCCATTCAGGCCAAAACATAAACGTAAGAATTGGTTTGTTGTTGGTACGATATGGCAGCAAGATAAATTTTTAGTTAATAGTGAAATTCAATTTGAAACTTGTCGCTCATCGGGACCTGGCGGTCAGCATGTCAACAAAACGAACTCAGCCGTTAGAGCGAAGCATTTGTCTTCTGGTATATCTGTGAAAGTTCAGTCTGAGCGAAGCCAGCATGCGAATAAAAAGCTAGCGAAGATTTTAATTGAGTATAAGTTATCTGAACTCATGAAAAAAAATCAGCAAAGTATTAATAGTGCAAGACACAAATCGCATTATGATATTGAAAGAGGCAATGCTGTTAGAGTATTTAAAGGGCTCGATGTTATTGAAATTACCCAATAATAGAAGGTTTTTGTTAATTAGAGGAGATGAGAGTTTATCTTTCATAAAGAAAAATGTAATACCTACAGAGTTAATAATGGAAGTTAGGCAGTAGTTTTGACCAAAAGTTGTTGAGCTGTTGCTTTGAATTTAAAAGTGATTAATTGAAAAATTAATCAACTAATAAGGAGTAGGGATAATGAATACTCGATATAAATACCCTCGTACCCCGCATTTACCTTGGTCGCCTGGCGCGACTAGGGATGATATACGGTGTGTAGATAGTAAAATTTTTGAAGATAGAATGGTCGTTGTGACTGAAAAAATGGATGGTGAAAATGCGACATTATACAAGAATCATATGCATGCACGTTCTATTGATAGTCGTCATCACCCCTCAAGAGATTGGCTGAAAAAATTTCATGCTAGTATTGCTTATAATATTCCAGCAGGCTGGCGAATTTGTGGTGAGAACTTATTTGCTCAACACTCAATTGCTTATAAAAATTTAAGTAGCTATTTTTATGGGTTTTCTATCTGGAATGAAGATAATGATTGTTTGAGTTGGAAGGATACTTTAGAGTGATTTGATGTACTGGAAATTGATTCACCTCGTGTGATTTATCGGGGGGAGTGGAATGGAGCTTTGATTAAGTCCATTTGTATTGATACCGATATTGTTGAAGGTTATGTTATTCGGTTGGAAGAGCCGTTTCACTATAGTGATTTTGCTGACAGTGTGGCCAAATGGGTTCGAGCTGAGCATGTTCAGACGGATCAACATTGGATGTATGGTGAAATTAAGCCAAATGGTTTAGCTAAGAAACCACATTTAGTTGAATCGAAATTAGCGGGATCACAATATCCAGAGAAAGAGATTGTCAGTTATATAGAGGGAGAGTCTTATGAAAACACAGAAACTAAATGATTGGCTCGACTCTCTCGCCAATGATGCGACTCCTGATTTAGCAGAGTGTATTGAGTATTTAGGCGATAAAATTGGTTGGCTTACTCAACTCGAAAGTGTAGAGCAAGATCCTGAGTGGCACGCTGAAGGAAATGTTTATATTCATACTAATATGGTGCTAGCAGAGCTTTATGTGCTTTTAGAGAATGAAGCGCGACATATTAATGGAAAAAAACGTCAGATGCTGATTTTAGGTGCATTACTTCATGATGTTGGGAAAACTGTCAGGACAAAGGAAGTTGAGATAAATGGTGTGGTAAGAACGGTTTGCCCGCAACATGAGTCTATAGGTCGTTCTTATTTAGCTTTTAAATTAATGGCGTTAGCGCTTTCGTTTGAAGTTGTCTGGCATATCTTAGGGCTTGTTGGTGAGCATCACATGCCGAAGCTGTTGGTGGTTAAAAATAAAAACAAGGGGGAATATTTATCTTTATCGAGACGCGCTGATTTAGAGTTGTTATATTGGCTTGAAGTTGCCGATATGCGAGGAAGAATTTGTGCAGACTTAACTTCTCAGCTTACCTATCTTGAGGAGTTTAAAATGTTTGCAGAAGAATATAAGGTGTGGAATGCTTCTCATGATTTAAAAAATGAGTTTTTAAATTTATTTGATAATGAAAGTAACATTGAATGTGAAAGGGAGAAAGAGTACATATATGCCCATGCTTTATATGAAATTGAAAAAAATATTATTTCAATGCCTGTGGAAGCTTTTGCCAGAACATTTAATAATAGGCGTGATTATGCCAATTTAATTATTCTCTGTGGTCCTAGCGGCTCCGGGAAATCAACCTGGACTAAGTCGTACTGCCAAGATTTTGTGTTAATTTCTCTAGATGAGATTAGAAAAGAAGTTAATGGGAATCGAACATCACAAAAAAAACGAGGCCAGATTTTACAATTAGCGAAAGAGCGATTAAAAGCTTGTTTACGTAAAAAACAAGATGTCGTTTGGGACGCAACTAATTTACGTTCAGATTATCGCAAAATTTTATGCGATTTGGGTAGAGACTATCATGCACTAGTGAGCATGATAGTCTTTGTTTTACCTGAAAGTGATATCTTTAAGGGTAATAAAAGTCGAGATTTTGTAGTACCAGAAGAAATTCTTTTGAAGCAATTTGAAGGGTATCAATTCCCTTTAACGAATGAAGCTCATCGAGTATGTTTTGTCGGAAGTAAAGGTCAGGTTTTTCATCGAACAGGCTATTGGCAGCATATTAATTTGGGCTTGGAGGTTAATTGAAATGTTTATTAAATACCCAAAAACCAAGCATATTTGTGATTATATTGAACAGTATTCAAGCTTGAATAAATTGCTAGACAACGGCCAAATATTAGTCGTTGAAGAAAAAATGGATGGTACCCAAATTGGTATTTGTTTTAATACTGAAGGCGATTTTCAAATTCAGTCAAGGGGAGGGTATATTTCTAACGAACCAGAATTTTCGTTGTTGAAGCAATGGGTTTGGGAACATCATATCGATTTATTTAAACTATTGAGTTGTCGCTATATACTGTTTGGCGAGTGGCTTTATGCAAAACATACGATGTATTACGACTTGCTGCCTGATTACTTTATGGAGTTTGATTTATTTGATCGAGAACAACAACTATTTTTAAATACTGTTGAAAGAAAAAAATTACTAAATGATTTTTCATTTATTTCGTCAGTGAGAGTAATTGACTATTTAGAGAAGCCAACCTTAAAAATGCTGAATACAATGCTTGGGAAATCTGCTTTTATTTCAGAGGATGCGTTCAATCAGATTGACAAAGCAGAGACGACTCAGACAGATATCACTGGATTAATGGAAGGGCTTTACTTAAAGATAGAAGATTGTTCAAAAGTCATTAGTCGTTATAAATTAGTTAGAGCTGAGTTTATTCAAAAAATTATTGATAGCAAAAGTCACTGGAAACAAAGAGCATTTAGAACTAATCAATTAGCTCAAAACCGTAGCACATAGCTGAACTACGGTTTTTTTAGTGTGGTTAAGCAAAAGATTCGCGTAATTGATGGGCTGCTTCCACCATATTTTTCAGGGCCGGAATAACATCTTCCCATTGACGAGTTTTTAATCCGCAGTCTGGATTGATCCAGAGTCGTTCAATAGGAATTTTTTCAGCGACTATTTGCATTAACTGAACGATTTGCTCTTTTGCTGGAATATTCGGTGAGTGTATATCGTAAACGCCAGGACCAATTTCATTGGGGTAATTAAAGTCATCAAAAACATTAAGCAGTTCCATATCTGAACGAGAATTTTCTATCGTAATAACATCGGCATCCATCTGTGCTATCGCATTAATGATGTCATTAAATTCTGAATAACACATATGAGTATGGATTTGAGTTTCGTCTTTGACACCATTGGCGGCTATGCGAAAACATTCAATAGCCCAATTTAAATAAGTTTGCCATGCTGATCTTTTTAAAGGTAAACCTTCTCTGAGAGCGGCTTCGTCAATTTGAATAATTTTGATCCCTGAACTTTCTAAGTCTTTTACTTCTTCTCTGATTGCTAGTGCAATTTGTTTACAGCTTTTTTCTCTTGGTTGATCATCGCGAACAAATGACCAGTTTAATATAGTGACTGGTCCAGTTAACATGCCTTTCATGGGGTTATTGGTTAATGATTGGGCATAGTTGATCCAGTCAACAGTCATTGCTGTTGGGCGGCTGACATCTCCAAATAATATGGGAGGTTTTACGCACCGTGAGCCGTAAGATTGCACCCATGCAAATTGTGTTATGATGAAGCCTTCTAATAGTTCTCCAAAATATTCTACCATGTCATTTCGTTCCGCTTCTCCATGTACTAGTACATCAAGTGCTAGCGCTTCTTGTTGCTGAACGGTTTGCGCAATTTCTTTTTTGATAAGTTCAATATAGGTTGTTTCGTTTAGCTCACCTTTTTTAAATTTCAATCGGGTTTTTCTGATATGTTCCGTTTGAGGAAAAGAGCCAATTGTGGTGGTTGGAAACTGAGGTAACTTTAAATGTTTGCGTTGTTTCTCTGTTCGGCTAGCGTAAGTAGTGTTTCGTTGAGATAAGTCTGGGGTGATCTCGTTTACCGCTGTTTGGACATGTGGGTTGTTAACTAGTGGTGAATTTTTTCTTAGACTAATCGCTTCTGCATTATCGGCAAGTTGTTTGGCAACAGTTTGTTTACCTGAGTTAATGGCTGTTGCTAAAATGCAAACTTCTGTGAGTTTTTGTTGAGCAAATGCTAACCAGTTTTTAATTTTTAAATCAATTTTTTCTTCACTATCTAAATCGACTGGCACGTGAAGTAATGAACAGGATGGGGCTATCCAAAGTTTATTGCCAAGCTGTTTTGCTATCGGGTCTAACCAATTGAGTAAATGATTTAAGTCCGACTTCCAGATATTTCGACCGTTAATTACGCCAAGTGATAATATTTTATCATTGGTTAAATACTCTATTGCCAGAAGAGCTTCTTGATTGGATTGACTAACATCTAAATGCAGGCCGTCAACAGGCAGTTGGCAAGCAAGTTCAAGGTTTTGACCCAGTTCACCAAAATAAGTCGCTAGTAGTATTTTGATGCTAGTTTCATTTAAATGATTGGTTTGCTGAGTTAATTGCTTGTCTCTGTATTCATTTAATGCCTGGTAAGCGTATTGAAAAGCTTGCTGCCATTCTTGAGCTAATTCCGTGACTAATATGGGCTCGTCAATCTGAACCCAATCAATATTTTGTTCTGCTAAGGTTTGCAATAATTGCTGATAAACCGGAATTAAACGTTCTAATAAGGTTAATTTATTTGAGTTATCTTTTTCTTTACTCAGCCATAAGTAGGTGACAGGACCAATGATAATGGGTTTCGCATTTATTTTGTGTTGCTTGGCTTGTTTAATTTGGTCCAATAAATTTTTTGGATTTAAAGAAAATTGTGTATCTTGAGTTACTTCGGGGACGATATAGTGGTAATTAGTGTCAAACCACTTTGTCATTTCACCTGCATGAACACAAGTGGCATGTGAGTCTTGTGATGAACGACCTCGTGCTATACGAAAGTATTGATCAATGGTTTTGTCATTTAACTGGCTTGCCCTTTGCGGAACATTACCGAGTAAAAAACTCATATCGAGAACATGATCATAGTATGAAAAGTCGCCAACTGGAGTGTAGTCGAGTGAGTTTTGGGCTTGCCAGTTTTGTAGGCGGATTTGCTGCCCATGCTCAAATAGCTTTTTACTGGAAATATTATTTTTCCAATAGCTTTCTAGTGCCAATTTTAATTCGCGCTTTTTACCGATGCGTGGAAAGCCAAGGTTATGTGTAATTGCCATAATATCCTCAAATTGGTTGATTGAATGTGTTGATGAGAACATTTTAGAAGAGACTAATGATGAATAATAATGGTATTATTTCATTGATTAATTAATATTATTCATAGGTTGTAGAGTGATTGAAAGGATCCATTTAAGTATTTTGCGTGAAGTGGAGCGTAAAGGTTCGCTAACTTCAGCGGCAAAGGCATTATGTCTGACCCAATCGGCTTTAAGTCATGCAATAAAAAAACTTGAGTATCAGTTAGGTTTATCTCTATGGGAAAAGCATGGGCGTAATATTCGGCTGACTCAGGCTGGTAATCACTTATTGTTTGTGGCTAATCGATTATTGCCTCAATTGGAAAGAACTGAGCAAGTACTGGCCCAATTTGCTAGTGGTGATAAAGGAGAATTGTTAATTGGCATGGAGTGTCATCCTTGTTATCAATGGATGCTTCAAGTGGTAGAAGTTTTTTTAAAGCAATGGCCTGGTGTTGATATTGATGTTAAACAAAAATTTCAGTTTGGTGGAATGGCTGCATTATTTAGCCATGATATTGATATTCTAGTTACTCCTGATCCATTATTTAAAAAGGGGGTCACATTTGTTCCTGTATTTGATTATGAACAAGTGTTGGTTGTTAGTACTTACTGCGATTTGGCCAGCAAGGTATATATTGAACCTGAGGATCTGATTGAGTATACGCTTTTTTCCTACCCTGTAGAAACTGAACGTTTGGATATATTTGCTCAGTTTTTAGTGCCTGCACAATGTCAGCCTAAACATCATAAGAAAATGGAATCAACGGATATTATGTTGCAAATGGTGGCGGCTAATCGTGGTGTTGCTGCTATGCCGAGGTGGTTGATTGATGAATATGCTCAGCATTTATCGATCAAGCCAGTTCAATTAGGTGAACAAGGCATTGCTAAAAAGATATATGTAGGGATAAGAGATGGTGAGTTGTCTAATCGACACACACAAGCCTTTTTAGCTATTGCAAAAGGAGAAAATACACTGGCTGATTGATGAGAAGCTACGCTTATCGACATCCTTTCACAAAGAACTGGCAAGTTTGCGTAATGAGTTCATTGGCTTTTTTTTCTGAGAGCGGAGGTTTCCACATGATTGCCTGATCCCAAAATGCAAGTTTTCGAATTGCACCATGAAACAATGCTGTGGCGACGGTTACGTCAAGCTCGCCCAAAGCTCCGGCTTCATTCGCTTGTTTAAACCACTTTTTTAAATTGTCTTCACATTGTGCAAATTGGTGATTAAGGCGTTTGGCTTCTTTTTCACAACGCATGGACTCGATAATAACAATTCTGGCCAAACGCAAATAATGTTTATCATTGCTTAGTTGCATGGCAAAACTGGCCAGTTCATGCAGTTGAGACTCGAGTGATCGGTCGGGATCATATTGCATATCTTGAAGTGGCTCTATACGTTGCATTAAACGTTCAACAACGGCATCTAATAAACTTTCTTTACTGGAATAATAGCGATAAAGCGTTCTTTTAGAAACATTGGCTGATTTAGCAATGGCTTCCATGGTTGTTGCAACCATTCCTTTTTCTGCAAACTCATTAATAGCCGCAGAAAGAATATCGCAATTTTTATCACCGCTTCGTCCCAAGAAAAACTCCTGAATAGATAAATGTTAAAACTAGTTACATTAAATAGAATAAATTAATGGTAAAAGTATACGGTATCGTATATATTAGCGCAATGTATACGATACCGTATACTTATTTTTGAGATAAAACACTGTTAATTCGCCTGTGGCGATCTCTATTACAGAAAATTAATGTTTGAATAATGTCGAAAATTGTATGTTTTATTCGTTTATATGAAAGTGCAGGTAAAATTTAACTGCTTACAACTTGTTTATTAATAAAAAGGGTGCTTAGCATGGCTTTTAATTTTTCATCCCAGCGACTAGCAAAAAAATTATTAATATTGAGCTATATTAGCGTTTTAATGGTTGGCTGTTCTGAACAATCGCAACCAAACGCACATGGTGGAATGCCTCCGGCGAATGTTTCTGTAATAACGATGACACCACAAAATGTTCCGTTTACTTTAGAGTTGCCTGCAACGTTGTCAGGTTCAAAAGAGATTGAAATTAGAGCACGTGTTGCCGGAATTTTGGAATCTAGAAATTTTAATGAGGGAGATCGTATTGAAGCCGGTGAGTCACTTTTTACTTTAGATCTCAAACCTTTTGAGCTCGATGTGGCATTAAATAGAGCTGATGAAAAAGCGGCAGTTGCTCGATTAGAAAGAGCTGAGCGGGAAGTAAAGCGTTTGAAAGCTTTACGTAAAGAGAAAACCGTTTCTCAGCGTGATTATGATGATGCAGTTTCAAATTTTGATATTTCTCAAGCTGATCTATTAGCTGCGCAAACAAAACTGCGCGAAGCTGAGTTGAATTTGCAATATGCCAAAGTTAATTCTCCAGTTAGTGGTATTGTTGGTCGTGAGCGAGTGTCTGAAGGAACATTTATTCCGGGACCAGAAATTTTGTTAACTGAAATGACGCAACTAGATCCTGTGCGTGTCCGATTTGGTTTGTCTGAGCGGGAACAACTTGCAATGCGTCAAGATGAAGCTTCTGGAAAGCTATCATTACCTCAAGATGGCCATTGGCAAACTAGAATCAAACTGCAAGATGGTAGTTTTTACCCGATAATTGGAGTGGTTAATTTTAGAGACGTGAGAATTAATACACAAACAGGAACCAGTGAATTACAGGCTGTTGTTGCTAATCCTGATTTTAAATTAAGGCCCGGTCAGTTTGTTAGAGTTTTATTAGAAGGAGCTGTACGAAAAAATACTTTTGTTGTGCCACAGCGAGCTGTTTTAGACAGTGGGACAGGCAAATATGTTTATGTCATGGTGAAAAATGAACAAGGACAAACGATTGCCAAACAAGCGCCTGTTAGCGTTGGCGAGTGGGTTCAATTTGATCCCAAGCAGTCATCTTCTACACCAGATATAGAGAACGGCTGGATCATTCGAGAAGGTCTTAAAGAAGGTGATCAGGTGATTGTTGACGGACTTGTAAAAATATTTTTTCCTGGGGCTCCTGTTACTTTGGCATCATCAGCGCCGGCTTCGACAGAGCAACATGCACAAAGGGGTGAGTAATGTTTTCTCGTTATTTTATTGATCGACCCATTTTTGCTTTTGTCATCTCTATTTTTATTGTGTTATCTGGTTTGGCGGCAATGCGTAGTTTGCCGATTGCTCAATATCCAGAAATTGCACCTCCGGTTGTACAGGTAACCGCTGTTTATCCGGGGGCTTCTGCACAAGTTTTAGAACAAACCGTTGCAACCCCAATTGAAAATGCGATTACTGGTGTAGAAGGAATGATGTATATGTCATCAACTTCAACCAGTTCGGGGGTCACTACGGTGATGGTAACATTTGAAATTGGAACCGATGTTGATCAAGCGGCGGTTAATGTGAATAACCGAGTTAAACAAGTTGAAGCCAGGTTACCGGAAGAAACGCGAAGACAAGGGGTTGTTGTGCAAAAAGGTTCTTCAAGCTTTTTGCAGGTTCATGCGTTTTATTCTCCTGATGGTAGTCGAGACTCATTGTGGACATCCAACTATGTAACGCTCAATATTCTAGACCAGATTAAACGTATACCTGGCACGACCAATGTTCAGATATTTGGTGCCAAAGATTATGCGATGAGAATTTGGTTGCGTCCTGATTTAATGAGTCAACTTGGTGTGACGGTTGAAGAAATTACCGGCGCAATCAGAGAACAAAATTCGCAATATGCAGCAGGAAAAATTGGCTCAACTCCAACTTCTTCTAGTCCGCAAGAATTAGTTTATAGTGTGACTGCACAAGGACGCTTATCTTCCGCGGAAGAATTTGATGAAATACTTATTCGGGTTAACGAAGATGGTAGTGCATTACGTTTAAAAGATATTGCACGTGTTGAACTGGGTTCTAAAGACTATGATTTTGAGGGGCGAATTAATGGTAAACCTGCGGTTTTGGTTGGTATCTTTTTGCAACCGGGAGCTAATGCGTTAGATGTTGCTGAGCAGGTGAACGCTACTGTTGATGATTTGAAAACTCGTTTTCCTGTTGGTCTTGAACATAATACGCCTTATGACACCACTCGCTTTGTTGAAGTTTCAATTCGTGAAGTTTTAAAAACTTTAGTTGAAGCTATGATTTTGGTTTTCTTAGTGGTGTTTTTGTTTTTACAAAATTGGCGTGCAACCTTGATCCCGACATTAGCAGTGCCTGTTTCACTACTAGGTACATTTGCAGGGCTGTATATGTTGGGGTATTCGATTAATACTTTAACATTATTTGGTATGGTGTTATCAATTGGTATTGTTGTTGATGATGCAATTGTTGTATTGGAAAATGTTGAACGGATAATGCATGAGGAAAAACTCAATGCCCGTGAGGCTGCGATTAAGGCAATGCAAGAAGTGAGTGGGCCTGTCGTTGCTATTGTTCTGGTATTATGTTCTGTTTTTGTTCCCATTGCTTTTTTAGGCGGATTAACCGGCGAGTTATTTCGTCAGTTTGCAATTACAATTTCAATATCGGTCAGTTTGTCCGGTATTATTGCATTAACAATGACACCGACATTATGTGTCTTAATTCTTAAACATGAGCACAAGCAAACGGCTCGATTTTTCTTGTGGTTTAATAATTGGTTTCACCGAATTACCGGAAAATATGTTGGTACGGTGAGCTTCTTTTTAAGACGAGGCTTTCTCGGTTTTTGTTTGGTCTTGGGTATGATTGTTATTACTGCTGGTATGTGGAAAGCAACGCCAAGCTCATTAGTACCCGATGAGGATCAAGGGTTTTACATTTCTGCCATATTTTTACCGGATGGTGCATCTTTAGAAAGAACTGAAGAAGTTGTTGCTGAAGTGGTTGCCGCAGTGCAGTCAAATCCTGCAAATGAAAATGTAGTTGCATTTACTGGATTTGATTTCATTGGTGGCGGTTATAAAAATAGTGCCGCTACTTTGTTTGTTACTCAAAAACATTGGGATGAAAGAGACATTAGTACACAAGCGTTGGTTGGAGAGTTGTTTGCTAAAACGAGCCACATACAAGAAGCGCTAGTGTTTGCTTTTAATCCGCCTCCCATTTTTGGTTTAGGGAATACTGGAGGTTTTGAATTTTATTTACAAAATCGTGGTGACGGTGGTACTGAAAAATTAAAACAAGGTATGCAAAAAATGATGGGCGCAGCACAGCAAAGCCCTATTTTAGCGAGTGTACAGACATTATGGCGAGCTGACTCACCTCAATTAAAAGTTGATATTGATCGTGAACAAGCACGAGCAATGGATATTCCAATCAATGAGGCATTTACTGCACTTGCTGGAAATTTAGGTACTTATTACGTCAATGATTTTAATAAATTTGGTCGGGCTTGGCAGGTGATTATGTCGGCTGAACCAAGCTTTAGAATGACTCCGCAAGATATTGGTCGTATTTATGTCAAAAGCCGTCAGGGACAAATGGTGCCTATTTCTGCGTTTGCAGATATTCAGTATAGTACTGGTCCCGATAGTTTAGATCGTTACAACAATCTTCCTGCGGTTAAATTACTCGGCAATGCAGCTCCGGGTTATAGTTCTGGCCAGGCAATTGCTGAAGTGGAACGCATTGCTAATCAAGTTCTGCCTCCTGATATGGGGTATGATTGGACCGGGACTGCTTTTCAGGAAAAAAGAAGTTCAGGAACAACTGGGTTGGCTTTAGCTATGGCTACCATTATGGTTTTCCTAATTTTAGCTGCTTTATATGAGAAATGGTCTCTTCCATTTTCAGTGCTGCTGGCACTCCCTTTTGGAACCTTTGGCGCTTTAATTGCTATTTGGGTGGCAAACTTAACTAATGATGTTTATTTTCAGATTGGTTTAATTACTTTGTTGGGGTTGGCCAGTAAAAATGCCATTTTGATTGTTGAGTACGCCTTAATGAAAGTGCAACATGGTTGGAGTGTTAGCACTGCCAGTTTGGAAGCGGCTCGTTTAAGGTTTCGCCCAATCATTATGACATCATTAGCTTTTATTTTAGGGGTTGTGCCATTGGCATTCAGTTCAGGGGCGGGGGCTGGTGCTCGACATAGTGTTGGTACAGGTGTTATGGGTGGAATGATGGCTGCTACTTTTTTGGCTGTATTTTTTGTGCCTTTATTTTTCTTTTGGCTTTCAGAAAGAAAAATAACAGAAAAGCGTTCGAGCCAGGCTTTAAATGAAGAGATTGTCGCACATCATCAGCAAGAAAAAGTTCAAACAGAAGAAAACTTTGCTTAAACATAATCGATTTCAATACTCGCTTTGATTGAGTATTTTTCACCAATTAAAGGTAAAGAATTATCAAGCTTCTTTATCTTTAATTGGGTAAAGCAATGAGTCGAGAGTGAAAAATATTCAAGATAGACTTTTCCTTGTTAAAAACATTCCAATAGATATTGCTTCTGGTTAAGCAAAATAAGCTTCATTGATTTATTCGGTTGGAGATAAGCCTGGTATTGTGGTTATTTCAGTGATTCTGTTAAGGTGATTTTGTTCAACTGCGTATTTTCATCAAAAGCTGCTATGCTTAGTGAGTTGAAACATTAAAAATAAAACAAATTATTCAATTAATATTGTACTAAAAGTCTGGAAAAATCAGTTTAACTTATTGAATTTTAATTAGTAATCGTTAAATTTTATGGTAAAAACAGACCCAGTACTTGTGAAATAGACAGCAGATAAATCGATGTTGAAAATCCCAGGATATACCATTCATAGTAAGCTCGGTGTTGGTGGTATGGCTGTTGTTTATTTAGCCACTCAAGATTCGCTATGCCGTGAAGTTGCGCTAAAAGTGATGGTGGACTCCAATGATACCAATGTTAACTTTAAAAAACGTTTTATTCATGAAGGGCATGATTTAGCTTCTCTTCAGCATCCTAATATTGTCACTATTTATGATATTTCTCATACTAAACAGCATTATTATTATGCTATGGAGTTTTTAAAAGATGGTTCACTTTCTGAACGTTTGAAGACGGGCGTTAGTTTAGTCGATGCATTTAACATTATTTTGCAAATTGGTAGTGCACTTGAATGTGCACATCAACATAATATTATTCATCGCGATCTTAAGCCTGGCAATATTCTATTTCGTGACCCAGCAACACCTGTGTTAACTGATTTTGGTATTGCTAAAAATATTGAGCGAGATACTCAGCTTACTAAAACGGGGGCTTTGTTGGGAACGCCATCTTATATGAGTCCTGAGCAATGCCGAGGCTCAGTTGTGGATGCTCGTTCTGATCAATATTCGCTTTGTATTTTATTTTTTGAACTCATTACGGGCTATTTACCTTTTGAAGCCACTGACTCAATTGCTGTTGCAATGAAGCAGATCAGCGAGCCCATACCTAGTCTTCCTGATAATCTTGCTGCACTTCAACCATTGATTAATATTGCACTGGATAAGGACCCAGAAGAGCGTTTTACTTCTGTGGGTGAGTTTTGTCGAGTATTAAATGATCTGCTCACTGGTGAAGATTCATTGAAGGGACAGATGAATAATATTACCCAAAAGTTATCAATTGATGAGTTGAGTAAAGGAAGTTATCAGCAGTCATATCAATCGTTAGGCATTTTATCTAATGCTAATTCTTCTAATGTGAGTTTACCTACCGAAGATGAATTTTGGAATGAAGGCCGTACTTTTAAAAAATGGTTTTATATTGTTATCATTTTGGTGGCGGCCGGATTCGGTGGTCATTATTATTATGTTAATGATTATCAGAATAGTGTAGAAACAGAAAAAGAAAGGTTTATACCGGTTTTAATGCGCCAAGCAGAAAGACAAGTAGCATTATCACAGTTACTCGTTCCTTCTGGAAATAATGCTTATGAAACATTAATGAAAGTATTGGCATTGGAACCAAACTATCAACCAGCGTTGCAAATGATGGAAGATGCTGCAACCTCTTATGAAATGAGAGCATTGGATTATATTGCTAATAAAGAGTTTGTTAAGGCTCGTCGACAGTTGAACCGAGGACTTAAGTTTTCTGCTCATCATAAAGGCCTAGAAAAAGCGATGGCACTGCTTGATGAAAAGCAGAACAAAGCAAGACGTCATCAATGAGAGTTATCTATTAATCAATACAAGTAAAGAGTTATCGACTTTATTAACCGTGATAGGGTTGAGTCAAAGCACTTATTATCAACCGCTAATATATTTTGAAACAACCTCTGAACGATCACTCTCAACGCCTTCTGAATTAACCGATACAACGGCAAAATAATAGGTTGTGTCTACTGTTAAGTTAGTGATTAGTTTTGTTAAGGTGTTACTGTCATTGATAATTATTGATTGGTTTAGACTATCTTCTGAATCCCCATAATAAATAATAAAACCATCTAAGTCGGTTAAATCTGAACCATCAGAATTGGTTGTTGGTGCTATCCAGCTAAGTGAGGCATTACCATAAGTTGGTTTGATGGACAGATTAATGGTTGCAGATGCTGAGCTATTATTCGCATCGGTAATGGTGGCTGTAATTTGATGAGAGCCGTTAGAAAGCTGAGACTTTATTTTTGCACCCGTACCTAGACTGCCATCCAGATTTGACGACCAGACAATACTAGTGCTGAGGTCACCATCTTCAGTATCTTCTGCTGTTGCAGTAAAAGTGATTTCATCTTCATCGGTCAATGTTGAATTATCATCTGGAGAAGTGATGGTGACTGTTGGTGCTGTATTGGTTGTTTGATTATCATTAGGCGAAGATTGTGAACCACCACAGGCGGACATAAAAATCATTAATAGAGGAATAATAATACTAAGTGCTTTTGAGTCGCTTCTAATCATGTGTGTTTAATTGTTCTGTCTAATTGGCCTGCTTTTATTATTTTACATAAAGTAGTGAGTATCAAATGATGACTCGTTTTATCACGTGATCTATGTCTCATTTAGCATTAAATAAGTTAAATTTGAATTTATTTTTATATAATGGTGTTTGTTAAAAATTTTATTGTATCGACTTTTTTGGGAACTTTTCTTTATTGAAAGGATAAGCATCTATGAAATCGCTTTGGTTTTGTGACCTGCATTTTTAAAGGAAATATAAGTTATAGTATACTCAAATCACTTTAATCAACATTTGGCGGTGGTTGCTTAACCATGTTTCAACAAATATTAAAATTTCTTTCTCTTTGTTCAATCATTTTTTTTTCAACCATAGTATGGTCTGATAATTTATTTTATGACGGGTTTGAATCGGGTGATTTAAGCCATACAGAAAATGGTGTGTCTTATGCTGGTAGTACCTACACAAGTGTTTCAATGGAGAAACCGCAAAGTGGTAGCTATTCGCTTCGTTTTTCATTTGTGGGACGTGCTGATGGAGAAGATGCTTTTGCTGAACAACGGATGAAATATTCTCAAACCGGTGAGCTTTGGATTCAGTACGATTTGTATATCCCTGATAATTACTCCCATAGAACTCAAAATGGTGCAGCAAATAATAAGTTTTTAGCGGTTTATAAAAGTGACTATCGTTACCCTGGCTTTAATATTAATTGGTCACTCTCCCCCAATGGTAATGGTGGTTCAAATCTATCATTACATCGTTTTCGCAATGGAAGTGAGCAGCCTTCTATTTCTCCATCGGGTGGTTTAGGCGAAAACTTTTTAAGCGCAGCCGATCGAGGAAACTGGGTGAGTATTATTGCAAGAATTAAAGCACCTAGTAATGAAAGCGCATATGATGGCGTGATGCAAATGTGGAAAAATGGCAATCTCGTATGTGATGAAACGGAACTAAATAATTATGGTGGTACAGATGAAAACTATATGGACGAACTTTATTTACTGGGTTGGTCAAATTCAGGTTATGATGAAGACACTGTTTTTTATATTGATAATATAAAGATTAATAATAAACCTTTTGTAAGACCAAACCCACCGACAGGTGTTGTTGTTAATTAAATGTTTAAGCTTTTTTTAAATGAAGAGTAAGGAGTTCTCTCTTGATTTACTTTTTCGCTAAAGTTAGAATAGCAAGCACTAATTTAATAGAGATAAATACTTTGTTTCAAAATTCTTTTATACATCGCCTCAGTTATCTAGCCGCAGATATTTTGTGTGCGTTGATTGCCGTGCCCAGTTTTAAGTTACAAGCGTGTCTAAAAGATAAAAGCAGCCTATCTATTGCTAACGGGTTTTGGGGTAAACACCCACAATAAAAAACTTCCATCTTTGGAAGTTATCAGCTTTCAAAGTTTAAAATAAAAGATTTATTAAAATCTAAATGATTAAAACGTCGGAAGCTGAAAAGCAACCGGCGTTTTTTTATGCCTGAAATAAAATACAAATTAAAAGGAAGAGCATTGACGATTAAAAATATGATATTGGCGTAGAAGGTTTGAAATTGAATGGGTCTGTTTCAAATTATATTAAGGGAATTCACTGAATGTCAGGTGAAGGCCGATGTTTAACCTGGTTATTTGTAACTTATTGAAAATAAAGAATAAAATAAAAATAAAGGGTTGACCTATTAAAGTTTAGATGCTTAAATACTCAGCAAGAAATGAGTGACAAGGTTAAAATTGTTAGTCACTAGAAACGCTCGAATAATAGAGTTAAACATGAAAATGATGAACAACAAGATACGCATGAAACAGCAAGGGCCTATATGGCCGAGTGTATATTGTTACGCCAAATTTATGGGCAGAATTGAAGATACAAATTTAGATTAAGCTTCGAAAAATATTCGGGGCTAGTGATGAGTCTCGAAGGAAATTAGAAACCTGGTTGAGACGATTCTTAACCAGGTTTTTTATTTGGGATTTATAAAAATGTTTTTGGAAAGTTTTTTTGACATACAGGCGGCTTAACAGTCGCAACCAATTTAAAAATTGTCGCGGCTATCAATAATAGCAGCGTAGTTTAAGGGTAAAACAGCGAGCTTATACCTCGTACGACAGATAATCGGCAAATCCGAGTTCGAATCTCGGCGCTGCTACCAAATTAAAAGTTAGTAATATTAGACTGGATAAAGATGAAAACGCTTATTAAACAAAAACAAATTATCAAGCCGGCAAATTGTTGGTGCGGTGATGTGCGTCCCGAATCAGGGATAGATGATCACACGATTTATTTAGGTGCCAGAGGTGCATCTATGTAGCTCTAAAAAGTTTTTACTTAAGAGTTACAAAAAAGTTTCTCTTGAGTTTTGTGTTAAAAACCCGAGAGATTACATCCTCGGGTTTTTTTATGTCTACGGATGGACTAGCAGTTAAATGCTCCATGAATGAATTGCATTTCCTACATCCATGTAGGTTAAATGTCACAAGGAGCCATGGATGGTGATGTGATGATGCCTCAATGGTGGGCAATGTTCTTTAACAAATTGGTTTTCGCAAAAAAGTACAAGCAGTCTATTTGATGTTTGTAAAAATGGATGGCATGGAGAAGTGGTTCTCCCTCGGATTGTAACCCCGACGCCTTTGGCATACCTGGTTCGACTCCAGGGTCATCCATCAGAGCAGGTGTAGTGTTAACGGCAGCACGTTTGGCTTCCACCCAAAAAGTTCGAGTTCGAATCTCGAGATCTGCTCCAAAAAAATTTTATTATTTAATGCGGGTTAGTGTAGTGGTTAACATAGAGGGCTCATATCCCTTTGAACGACAGTTCGACGAGTGCGTAGGAATGCTACCGAACATCGGAAGGATGACGATGGCACGGAGTGTGAAGACCATGGATGGTCCGAATAGCCTCATCTTCTCCATCAAATTAAGGGTGTATAGCTCAAAGGGAGAGCGACTGCCTGTTAGCCCTTGGTTGAAGGTTCAAATCCTTCTGCGCCCGCCAATTTAATGAATTGCGATGGTGAAATACAACTGAGGTTTTACCCTACAGGCCCGTCACGGTGAAAGCCCGACTCAGTTATCTTTAAACCCCGGATAGCTCATTTGGTAGAGCACATGCCTGATAAGCGTGAGGTGGCTGGATCGTAACCAGCTCTGGGGACCAAATTTATTAGCACTTTAGCTCAATTGGTAGAGCGCCTGTTTTACATACAGGAGGTCGACTGTTCGATTCAGTCAAGTGCTACCAGTTTATGGGGTGCTAGCTCAATAGCGCAGTAGCATCCGCCTTTTAAGCGGAAGGTTGAGGGTTCGAGTCCCTCGCGCCCCACCAAACAATCCAACATCACAAACCGAGGTGTGATGAGACATTTTTGACGGTGTAAGTCCGTACTCGGTATAGAACATGAGTATACAAGTGGTCAAAGTAGCCAGACTTTTAATCTGGTCTGAATAACCCTATCGGGCGTGCCAAATATTCAAATAGTTTTTTGCGAAACCCAACTTGTTACCTATTAACGTTTATAAGGAGAAGTGAGATGCAAGCTCAAATCTTGCGATTAAATAAGGCAGGCCAAGCAATGGAGTGGATCGGTTTAGAGACCGCTGCATGTTTGTACTCTAAAGAGCAAATTATTTGGACTTACGGAAATACATCCGTCAGTTTGCACGGTGGTTTTTCACGTATTACAGGAAAACAATCTGTATTAGATATTGCTCCAGTTATTGCAACTGAAGGGCGAGTGCATGCTAAAGATATGCGGGTACCACGTCTTTGTAATAGGTCTTTGTTTAGGCGTGATAATTATCTATGTATGTATTGTGGAAAATCATTTGGTCGTTCTGAACTGACTTGTGATCATGTTATGCCACGAGCTAGAGGCGGAAAAGATACTTGGATGAATTGTGTTGCTGCGTGTAAGTCATGTAATAATTTTAAAGGATGCCGTACTCCTGAAGAAGCAGGAATGCAGTTGATTGCCATCCCATTTTGTCCTAATAAGGCTGAATATTTAGCGTTAGCTAATAGGAATATTTTGGTAGATCAAATGGATTTTTTGATGAAAGGGTTTTCAAAAAATATGAATCGTTTTTAATTTGTTTTATTGCGCTGCTTTTTGTGGCGCTTTTTTATCAGAATGTATAGCGGCCCTTTATGGAATGATTGTTAGCAGTATATGTTTTTTATAAGAAGGATTTAGTATCTTTGCTTAAGTTGAAAAGTTACTTAATATAAATTTCAATGATTATTTTAAAAATTTTCATTTGCAGAAATCTAAAAAGTTACTATTAGAAGGCTTAACTATTGGTTGTGTAGCTTATGAAGTTGGATTTAATTCTCATGGTTATTTTAGCTGATGTTTTAAATTACAATATGGAGTTTTACCGTCGGAATGTCAGAAAAACAGTATGGCATGGTAGAGGTTTTGATGCATAGGTATGGCTTTTAGTAGCGTTATTGTGGCATTTTTTTATTATCACTAATGGTAAAATAGCCTGTATTTTGTATGGAGTATTTAGCTGTTTAGGGCATTGTTTTTATATATTGTTTTTTATAGTAGCTGTGTGTAGATTACGTGCCTTAACTACTTACTTTCAACTAACCGCAGAGGAGATAAAAATGATTTTTACTAATATCTTTTGCCGGTCATTTTTTGAGTCATAAAGTTTTTACTTTATTGGCTTGTCTAATTAAGCCCGCAAAATTAACTATTTACTCTTAATGGAATGGTTTTTATAGCCATCGAGAGAGTTTCTGTTTTTTGAACTACCAAATATTTAATATTGAGAGGTGTATCATGCGCTTTAATAATTCAACTCATAATTTCTTTTTTTGAAAAGACTAGTAAAAGAGCTAGAGGTTTTCCATCTGAAACTTGTGTAAAACGTGGAGAAAGAATTGTCCATGGTAATAAGGAGCTTTCAGGAAAATTAGGAAGAAACGATTTGTGCCCTTGTGATTCTGGTCATAGATTTCAAAGCATGTTGCATGAAATCAGGCCTACTCGATGGTGCTATGCGTGCAGATTACTATAGAAAATAATTTTTAACTAAGTAAGCAATAAATCTTTTTATTTTGCTTGCTAGTTAATACAGAGATAAATTATGAGACCAAATTATAATAGAAAAACTTCGCCAAAAGTAATTGGCGGTCATGTTCAAAGAAAAAATAATCATGTTAAAACAGCAAGGCTCGGTTATGTTGTCGATCGAGTCAGTCCAGGTAGAGGGTTTGTTCATGTAATAAGTAAGAAAGATATACATGATTTTACCGATATTATTCCTGATTGGGGTATAGTCTCTGAGGGAATAGAATCCATTTTCTTAGCTGAGGAAGAGGAGTATATCGATGCTTTTTATAAGCATTATTCTCGCGAAGAGACTGGTGTGATTTGGCTTTGTGCTTGGCAGGATGATTTATGGATTGAACATAGTGATGAATATTATCAAGAGCATTCATGGATATTGAAGAAACTAGGAGTGGTTTGTGAAAAATCAGAAAGGAGCATTGAAGATAATGAAACAGATAAAATGAATGACAACGAAGACTTAGAAAAAGAAACCTATTGGACTTGTTATTTTTCTATGAAGCAAGCTAAAGCATTTATGTTGTTACATGTCTTTCTTCATGAGTTAGGTCATCACGTTGATAAATTGCGTAGCAAAAAAAAGGGGGTTATGGCTGGAGGAGAAGGGTTTGCTGAAAACTATGCTAACAGGCGGTTTTATGAATTATGGCCGGCTTATGTGGAACGCTTTGGTAATCCTTGTATGTCACAATAACTCGCTAAAATGGCCAACATAAAAATATGCTGGCCATTTTTTCTTTGTTACTGTATAACTCGATGAAATAAATCATTAAGAGAGTCATAATTAAAACTTGATGCTAAGTCTGAGCCGCCATAGTTTTCGAGCCTTGCTAATTCAGCATCAATAAAGTGATTAATTACTGGAACTGCCGGGGCAATTTCTTTCTCTAATGACTGCTTTTTTCTCTCAAGTAGTTCTGAGATTGCATCATCAAGTTCTTTATTGGACTGTACTAATGCTCTTAGTTTTTCAAACTCAATGGGAGCCGGTGTTTTATATTTTTCCATCCATAAAATTGAAAGTAATGGTCTTAGTACATAAAAGTACTTTTTTAACGGCACCATCGATTTTCTTAAGTAACCTCGATAGTTAGTTTTCGCCATACTTCGATAATGATAAATACCTTTGTTAATAGAGTAGTTTGATGTAAGTAGTTCTCTAGCTGTTTTAGAAAAAACACCATCATCTCTATAAACAATTGGCGATTGTAACCATTCAACAAAAGACGGATTTGATTTCTTAAATAATCTGAGAGCTTTTCGAACATCCCAACCACTTATATCAATTTCATCAATAATTGGATATTCGATCACATCACGTTTTTCTTCGAGGTTAACCGCAACATACCAGTCTTTAAGGTGAACATAAATAAAACGCACATCGTAATCGCTGTTAGGAGAAGCGAATCCCCAAGCTCTACTACCTGATTCAACGGCATAAATTACTTTAACATTATGTTCTTTTTCGGCATTGCTTAGGCGCTTTTGTATCTCTTTTTCTATTGTTTTTGAGATCATAATGTACTCCTTATTATTAAGCATAAATTCTTAATAAAGGGAGCTTAGCTCCCTTTGTTTTATTGAGGTATATTTCCTGTCATTTTAACCATATCTTTCATGACTCCTTCTAGTCCGTTGTAAACAGTCATATGATCGATTTTATTGGTTATTTTTTCTAATACTTCTAATTCCTTTAGTCGCATTAATGTTGCATTACCTTCCATCACTTTAGCGGTATTATGCAAAGAGCGAGTTGCTTGAGTTTCTTCTCTTCGTTTGATCAAATTTGCTTCGGCTGCTTTTTGTGCTTCAACCACTTGATTCAAAATACTCTTCATATCGCCCGGTAAAATAATATCTTTAACACCTACATCTAGTATGTCCAAACCATAAGATAACGCTTTAGGTTTTACCTGATTTTCGACAACTTGATTAACTGCATCTTTATCTTCTAGTATTGCATCGAGTGTTCTTGTTCCAACTACTTCGCGTAACGCTAACTGAAACTCGCGATAGAGAAATTCAGCATGGTTTTTGAGTAAAGTCGCCACTTTTTCTGTATCTGCTATACGGTAACTGGCTGACAAATTAATACGCAAACTGACTTTGTCTTTGGTTAATATTTCCTGACCACTAATTTCCATAGTTTGTAGACGACAATCTAATAGGGCAACTTCAATATTTTGATTAAAACGCCAGTAACCATAGCTACCTGGTTGTAACAGGCTTTCCAGTTTACCGTTGATTTTCAGCAAACCTATATGATTGTCAGGTACCTCAATGTAATAAGTCGAACTAGCTCCTATTGAGTTAATTACTGTATTTTTACTTCTTACTAAAGTGGCTAGTAGTTTTTCATCAATGGCATAGTTTTCATTAATATCAATGACTTTGACTTCAACTTTGACTGCTAAATTCCAAAACATTTTAAATGTATTGGGAGGCAATACTTTAGATAATTGACCATCTAGATAAACCAATCCAATTTGCTCTTCTTTAATATCAAAGCTAATTACTTGTTCGCCAAGCTCTTTCTGATAAGCTGTCACTAAAAAGCGTCCTAAATGATGATTTAGTTCTGCTTGAGTAATGTCATATCGAAAAGTTGTTACATGATTAGATAAATCAAATAAACGATATTCACCAGGATTTAAAATTTTTTCAAATCGATTTTTTCTAAATAATAATACTCTTTCATTATCTGCTACATTTATTTTTTTTAGTCCTAGCATTTTACTGCTCCTGTTAATTCTATTGATGACGGACTTCCTGCTAACAATTAGCAATCATTATTTGAAATTAGTGGGAAAATTGAGTGAGAGGATTTAATTTATTTAGTGACAATAAAAACAACATTTGTCACTAATACTTAAATCATTACTCAACCTCGCACTAGTTTGACCCATAATCATTGGTCATTTATAGCGGAGAAGTAAACAGAGTAAAGTTTGAAATACATACTAATTTTCAAACTTACTTTGTCACTTTCTCAGAAGTCCTATGTTTGTATGAGGAGTCGAACCTCGGCCTTTGGGCTTACCATTCCAAAATGGAGTCGATTTTCAGTCGACGGCTACTTAGGTCGGAATCGAACCGACTACATACTGATTAACTGTCAGTTGCTCTACCAAATGAGCTACAAAGTACATTGGTGTTTAGAAGTAATAAGTCAATTAGGTACACAGTTAGGTATTACCGCTGTGCCAGACTGGTCTGATGTATTACGAGCAGAAACCAGAGCCGCAAAATTTCTTACTATTTCCTAAACTTTTTTGGAAAAACTAGCTTTTTATTTCTAGCTTTTCGCATTTTGTGTTGAGCTATGTCCTTTTATAAGGAACTATAACTTTATTTTTAAAGACTGTAATAGCGATTGCCGTGCCACTTTTTTAATATTAATTATAATTTTTTCTAATTTGTTGTATTTAAAGGAAAAAAATATTTTATTTTGAGTAAGGAAACTGACTTATGTAAACAGAGGAGTAGAATTAAATATCATTGTAGATATCATAATATGAATAAAGATAGTATTAATGTGACGCATGAGTTGTATACTGGGTTGATATATTGCGCTTTTCTGGTGTTTTAAGAGAGAAGTTTTTATTACTTTTAGTTGGTTTACTAAGCGATAAAAGCTTTTTTGAAATTATTAGAGTGATTAGATAAAAGCAGCCAATTAGAATGAGTGGATCTGATTCTAAATGTTCGGATAATAATTTTAATAAAATGAGACCTACTATTATTATTGGCATTGTTATACTCGGTAATTTTTGAGTTAGACAGACTGATTTTTATCGGCGTTATCTGTCTTGTAAACATCAAAATCAATATTTTCAATGGGAACCGTCTTTAATGTACAGTTAAGCGACATGAAACCAATAATGACTAGAAATGAAGTTGTAAAGTAAGGCAATATGTCACGAAGTTCGAACTGATCAATCGCTGCTATAAGGATATTGAATATGCTAGTTGCAATGCTTAAGTAAACTAATGAAGACACAGTGACTTTTACTTGGCTCATACGATCTTTATCGGCTTGGTAAGGGTTGAGCTTTTTTCCGTACATATTCCAAATAGCAATGACAACAAATAAAACATTTCCTGCAAGAAAAATTAGAATACTTTGTATTGTTTTATCTTGCCGTCCAGTGTAAAAGTGGTAAAGATATAAATCAAAAGCAATGTAGGTAACTAACATAAAAACCGCTAAGCCAAATAGTTTTATTGAGACAAAGTCAGTGAGTTGACGAGGGCGTAAACTTGCTTTTCTGGTGGCTCTAGAGTCAGATTTCCGCATTAGTTTGGAATAAGAAAAACTTGAAAATTCCATAATTGCGAATGGAGACATTTGTAGAAAAAAATAGAGACAGGATATTAACATTGACTGCTTATTATTAAATTGATCAAATATCAAGTCGATAGATAAAATTGTGATACCTATTGCTAAAATACAGTAGTTAAAAATCTGCAAGTTATATCTTTTTAAAACATAATTCTCTGATGAATTAGGGTAGAGTTTTGGATAGTCTGCTTGAGGATAGGTTTTAATCACATAATTAATACGATCTAAAAATTTTCTTGGGAAATAAAGTGAAATAATTAAGATCTGGCTTAAAAATATAATATTCATTATTAGGTTATTTGACATCTTTATCTCCTAAATTTTACGATTATTCATTACATTTCCAAATGCAATTCGAATTTCTGAATCAGTTACGCCTGACTTTTTAAATAAAGTGATTAGTTCGTTGAGTTTTGTGGTGACCCACTCATTTATATCGACAGAGCAATGCTGTTTGGCTTCTGGGTGTATAAAAGTTCCGCGATATCCTTTGGCCTGAATAATGTTGTCTCTTTCTAAAAGGTTATAAGCCTTTGCAACGGTTTTGCTATTTAAATTTAAGTCGTTGGCTAATTGCCTAATAGAAGGCAAGGCATCGCCAGGTTTTATTTCACTTGCTGCGACTGCTTGTTTTATTTGTTCAATAATTTGAGCAAATAACGGGGTTGACTCATCTATATCGATGACTATTTCCACAAGATAATCCTCATAAAGTGGTTTGTATAAAATTATGTACCATATGGTCCATGTGTTGTAATGGTACATATAGGGCTTGGTTCTGTCAAATATTAATTGAGCGTTTTTTGGACTGTTTAAAAAGACTTTATGTATTAGCTAATTAGTCCAGCAGCCGTTATGACTTATGTTACAATGACTTTTTTTTAAAATTAGAGTAAGTCAATGAGTGATAAATATGAGAGTTTTGAGCTGAAAGCCAGCTATGGTGTTGGTCGTAATATGGGAATGCAATTACTGAATCAGCCATTTGATGGGTTAGATATTCAATGTGTGTCGCAAGGACTTATCGATGCTTTCGAGAAAGTGGAAAGCCCGGTTAGTCAGGCTGATATGGAAGCTGCTTTTCAACACATTAGCCAAATAATGCAAGCTAAGCAAGCTGAGCTATCAAAAGGAGTTATTGCCGAGGGAGCCAAGTTTTTAGAAGAAAACGCTAAGAAAGAAGGGGTTACTGTTACTGAATCTGGCTTGCAGTATGAAGTCATTACTGAAGGTTCAGGTGAGAAACCATCAGCAGCGTCTACTGTTCGTACTCATTATCATGGCACTTTAATTGATGGCACTGTTTTTGACAGCTCTTATGATCGCGGACAACCAGCAGAGTTTCCTGTTAATGGTGTGATTAAAGGATGGACCGAAGCATTACAGTTAATGAGTGTTGGTTCTAAATGGCGTTTAGCTATCCCTTATGAATTAGCTTATGGTGAGCAAGGCGCTGGTGCAGCGATTGGGCCTTTTTCTACTTTAGTTTTTGATGTTGAGTTATTGGAAATTATTGGCTAGTTGAATGTAGCGATATGACTTTCTTAAAAGGCGCTAAGCGCCTTTTTTTGTTGTCGGCCTTAAACCTCCTTCTTCAGAAGGCGGTTTATTTACTTTAATATTATAGAAGCCGTTTTCACTGAACTTTCACTTATATAAAATATATTACTTCCTATTTTCATGCTATAAAGTTGTTTCTATCAAAGTTAAAATAGCTAAAAGGAAGTTAACATGAAAAAAAAATTACCTCATATTATTGTTTCTCTCTTAATGTTTGTTTGTTATCAATCGCAAGCATGTGACTTTAAATGTACTTTAGACAAGCATCTTGATGCTATTCAAAAACGAGATTTTAAGACATTTGAATCGACACTTACCGAAGGAGATAGACTAACTTTTATTTTGCCCGACGGTAAATATTCAGAAGACACATTATCTTATAAAGCGATGTTGAAAGAGTGGTTTGCAACCGATGGTTGGACTTTTTCACCGAAAGTGATTGCCATAGAAGAAACAGAAAAAATGGCTAGCGCTTTACTATTAATAAGCTATGATGAAGCCGAGCGTAACGGTAAACCTTATCATTTAGATCATTACTTAAGCCTGATATTTAAGAAGGAAAAAGGGCGTTGGGGGTTAGTTCATGATCAAAATACTAAAACAAAGCTTACTAAAAAATGATGCGCATAATTTATACTCTTTTTATATTATTCATCTCAGGATGTGTGAGTATCCCTGACAATATCACTCCTGTCGGTGACTTTGAAATCGATAAATATCTTGGTAAGTGGTATGAAATTGCGCGTTTAGATCATTCCTTTGAACGTGATTTGCAAAATGTTACTGCTGAATATGTAATGCGGAATGATGGTGGAGTCAAGGTCATTAATCGAGGTTTTAATATTATTGACAACGAGTGGAAAACTGCAGAAGGAAAAGCTTATTTTGTTGAAGAAAAAAATATTGGGCATTTAAAAGTTTCTTTTTTTGGGTCTTTTTATAGCTCATATATTATTTTTGAAAGTGATAAAAATTATCAATATGCTTTTGTGACGAGTAGTAGTCAATCTTATCTCTGGTTTTTATCAAGAACACCTACGGTGAGTGATGAGTTAAAACAGCAGTTTATTAGCCAAGTTAAAGCGTTGGGTTTTGCTAGTGAAGAGTTGATATTTGTTGATCAGAGTACAAGAAGGTAGTCATTTGAATCTGGATATTGCTATTAGATAGCACCGAACGTTTAGCTGCCGTGTCAGTCATTATTGCATGAACTTCAACCTTAACTCCTTTTACATCAGGGGTCTGTAGAATAAGAAAAGTTATTAGTATGATAAAAAATTTTGTTTTCATTAATCTCTTTAAAGCCTTTGTCGTATTAAACCGTTTGTAACTTGTAAACAAGCCGCTAAATGGGGTTCTTTAAAATCTATGATAGTTTGTCGCTCTTCATCTGAAAGTTCTAAATTTAAACCCGCTTGCAAAGCAATCTTTTGTTCTTTAAATATTTCCTCTAAATGTCCTGACTTAAGGTATTCTGCATCGTAACACTGAGATTCCAAAATCCAAAAAGTGAATACGTTATGAAAAGCATCATATCTTGCTTGAGGCTCTTGTGGCAGCTTCTTAATACGAATTATCTCATCTTTTAAACCTTTCACTACTTGCTTGATTTGTAAGCGAGCCTTTTTACTTTTGTCCTCTTTTTTGGGAGGGGCGCTTTTCTCCATTAGTAATGATGGTACGTATATAGTTATAGGTACATAGCCTGATTTGATAGCTCGAAATGCAGGAGAAGCTGCGTCTATACGTCGATCAGAAAAAGAAAACCACTCTCGCCACCATCTTTTCCAACCTGGAAAAGTAAAATATCCTTCCTGATTAGTTCGAGTATAACCACCACCTAAAGAGCCTGCTGAGCTGCTATTTGAATGATAAGTACTTTTAATCATCCCCCAACCTAAGGCTATCGTAGCCCCTGAGATAGGCTCACCCGTTTCAGCATCGACCACTTGAGCCGAAACAGGTTCGATTTCATAATAAAGCGGAGAAGGTTTTCCGAGTATCATAATCCAAACAAAAAAAACGATGGGAACCCATACCCGTCTACGAATGCTTTTAGAGCTCATTAATTTTCCAACATAATCGTTTATTTTACTTGTCAGGTATATTCTTAAGATACTCTATCTTAACCCCTATTTTTTAATGAAAAAAGATATTGTGAGTTGGTTAATGCTCAAATATACAAAAGACATGTAAGGAAAAAATTACGGGTTAGGAAAGTTTTTGCTTTTTGATTAGCCAATTTCAGGTAAAACTGAACTTGGCTAATCGCCCATATTGAAACTAATAGAGTTATGATACAACTCGACGTAAACGCGCAAAATGCTCATCCCAGCCAACATCGTGATTGGCACCCATAGTGAAAGCATCTTCATCAACTTTCTCCCAGCCTTCATGAACCAGGTTGAGTACAGTGCCACCGCTGGTCTCTGTTAAAGTCCAGGTCACTTTAGTTTCTACGTCCTTTAACCAATTATGGGTAAACGTGTGGACAAGCCGTTTAGGTGGATCAATTTCAAGTACCGTTCCCCAACATAGCTTTTCGCCTTCTTTACCCAAGCTGTTGGTTAGAAGTGAATACTCACCTCCTTTTTCCATAATGCCGCCCCCACGATGAAACCATTCAGCTAAACGATCAGGATCGGTTAAAAACTTCCAGACGTGAGTGGCTGGTGCTTTCAAAAATATTGTTTTGGTTATTGTCAGTTCAGTCATTGGTTTTCTCCACAACTTGTTTTAGGTCAGCCAAGCGCTCATCCCAAAACTGGTCAAAATAATTGAACCAGTCTAAAGCTGACATTAGTCTCGGCAGGTTAAGAGTATTGATACGTTCGCGGCCTTTATTTTGAATAGCGATCAGTTCCGCTTCGTGTAGTATTTTTAGATGCTTGGCAATAGCTGGTCGAGTCATTTTAAAATGCTCTGCAATATCGCCAATGCATAAGTCCTGTTGTTTCAGCATATATAGAATGGCTCGCCTTGTCGGATCGGCTAGTGAGCGAAATACCGGTTGATGATTCATTACTAAATTCTTCATATGAAACCAAAAGGTTTTATATTGTGTGATACCATTTGGTTTCATGTCAAGCGTTATTCATGCTATAAAATATGAATAGAGAATGAAGTTTGTATTTGGGAAGGCTGTATTAATTATTGGTTTATCGGTTACAGGTCGATAAAGCGGCCTATAGCCGTGATTGGCATAAAGGGGGAGTAACCTGAACTCAGGCTAAGTGGGCTTTTTGAATTAAAAGGTATTAAATTTTTGTGAGTAACGTTATTTTATGATTCGAGCTTTAAATTTTCGCCCTTTAATCTTTCCATTTAGAAGTTGTTGTAATGCAAGGGTTGAGATAGCTTGTTCTACTGCAACATAAACCGTGTAATCAAATAAATCTATTTTTCCAATGTTGGCACCTTGTATCTTTTTTGAGGCTGTCAATGCGCCTAATATATCTCCTGCTCGTAATTTATCTTTTCTGCCGCCATTGATGCACAAAGTTACCATTGGCGGGGTAATCTGATAAGTTGTATTGGTGTTGAGTTCTGTTATTTGGCTGGGTGTTATTGATATTTTTAGATAGTCTTCAATCGCAATAATTTTACGTGCTTCTGATGGTTGGAAAAGGCTCAGTGCTATTCCTGAGTGACCTGCACGCCCAGTTCTTCCTATGCGGTGAACATGAACTTCTGGATCGGGGGATAATTCATAATTAATAACCATTGGAAGTTCTTTTATATCTAGACCCCTTGATGCCACATCTGTGGCTATTAGTATCGAACAGCTTTGGTTAGCAAATTGAGTCAATACTTGGTCACGTTCTCTTTGTTCTAGATCGCCATGAAGTGCTTTAGCTGAGATTTTATGCTTTGATAACAGATCGGCAATATCTTGGCATTGTTGTTTTCTATTACAAAAAATAACGCAAGCTTTGGGCTGATAATGGTGTAGTAGCGTCAATAAGGCGGATTCTCTTTGTTCTCTGGCCACTTCATAAAAATGCTGTTCTATTTGGTTTTCTTGATGTTGTGTTTCTACTCGAACATCGATAGGTTTATTTTGTACTGTACGGCTAATTGTTTTAATTTCTTTGGGGTAAGTGGCTGAGAATAATAACGTTTGCCGTTTGTCTGGGGTAAATGCTATCACTTGATGAATATCATCAGAAAACCCCATATCGAGCATGCGATCGGCTTCATCAAGTACGAGTGTCTTTAGTTGGTTTAATTTTAGCGAGCCTTTATTTAAGTGTTTTAAAACCCGTCCTGGAGTGCCAACAACAATATGTGGTCGGTATTCTAAAGAGGCAAACTGAGGGCCGATGGGAGTACCGCCACAAAGAGTAGTGATTTTTGTATTAGGAATGGCTCTAGCTAATCGTCTGAGTTCTTTACTGACTTGGTCGGCTAGCTCTCTTGTTGGGCATAAAATGAGTGCTTCGGTTTGATAATTGGTTACTGTTAACTGGTGTAATAAGGCGATCCCAAATGCTGCAGTTTTCCCGCTACCAGTTTTGGCCTGGGCGAGTAAATCGTTGCCTTGTAAAATGATGGGTAAGCTTTTAGCTTGAATAGCCGTCATTGTTGAATAATTGAGAGCCTTAAGGTTACTGAGTTCTTTAGCTGTTAAAGGTAAGGTAGAAAATTGAGACTGTGTCACGTGCTAAAGATCCTGTGTGCTTGTCCTGTTTACGAGTATGAGGACATATTAATCAATATTGCTGAACTCAAATAGTCTTGAACTCAAATAGCGCTGAATTCAAATCAATAGTATCGGGTTGATTTTGCGCGATTATACGCGTATGTCTTAATAATGCGAGTAATATAGCCAATTTACACTATTTAACGTATTCGGTAGAGTGGCTAAAAGCGGCAAATTTATGAGCCAGCTGGCGTTAAATGTGATGTTAACTCTGTGTTGTTCGAGATGTATGTATCGGTTTTACTAAAACTAAAAAACAGGCGGCTGAAAGTACAGATGAACCAAAAACCATACACATCACCATGATTTGATATCTAACCGCAATCAGTGGTGAAACGCCTGATAATATTTGTCCTGTCATCATGCCTGGCAATGAGACCAGACCAACTGCAAAAAGCGAGTTTATAACAGGTATTAAGGACGCATTAAGAGCTTTATTACGTGCTTGGTTATAGGGGGTATTACTTTCTATTTCTGAGTTAAAACGCTCTACAGCAAGGCTAATGCTGTTCATCGCGTTAGCGAAAATCATACCCGCTAAAGGTATCATAAATTGTGGCTGATACCAGGGCGTTAACTGTAAAACTCCTTGGGTTATTAATAGTAAAGGTATGCCGCCGCCCAAAGAAATTGATAGGAGGGCATACTTGTAAAGAAGTGTTCTTTGGTTTGATAAACTGCCTAATGCAATCCAGCTAGAAGATAAAACCATGACAAATAGTACTATTAGGATGATGGCTGAACTATCTGATTTGAATATATAAGTTAAGAAGTAACCTATCAATAGTAGCTGTATTAACATCCTTACGATTGCATAGCTTGCATTGCGAGCATTGATAGACCACTTGACTAAAATGATCATTGCAATGATGACCGGAACAAATGCAAAGGCCAGATTGTAAAAAGAAATAACTTGGATATTTTCGCTCATGGCCTTGCTTAATTATTTTATTGTGAGTTGTTTATTTTTGACATTTGTTGAGTGGCATTAATCAAATGGTGCTTGGTTTCATCTTCTATTGATGCATGCCCCGCCGTTTCGCTGACAATCAGTTTTGAATTAGGCAATGCTTGATGTAGTAACCAGGCATTATCAAATGGACAAACAATATCATAACGTCCATGAACAATGGTAGTAGGGATATTTTTTATGCGGTGACTATTTTCTAAAATTTCGTTTGGAGATAAAAAGCAGTCGTTCACCATATAATGGGCTTCGTGACGCGCTAATGTCCAGCAAGACTCATCATTGGTTGCAGCATTAACAAACTCATCATTAGGTTTTAAAGTGCAACAACGGATCTCCCATTTGCTCCAGGCTCGTGCGACTTTCATTGCTAAAGGCTTATCATCACCTACCATTAAGTCATAAGCTATTTTGATTGATGGTGATTGGTTACTTTTCGGTAGTGCGTTTAAATATTCTTGCCAGTAATCAGGAAAAATTCTTATTGCTCCACCACTGCTGAAAGTCCAGATAGTGTCTTCTGGTCTACCTAAAAAGATGCCCCTTAATACCAGAGATAAAACGCTTTCAGGATGGTTTTCAGCATATACCAACGACAAGGTTGACCCCCAAGAACCACCAAAAATATGCCAGTTATCAATGGCTAACTTTTGACGAATTTTTTCAATATCATTGACTAAATATTGGGTTTCATTAAAGTCTAGGCTGCCGTGAGGTAAGGAGCGGCCACAGCCACGTTGATCAAATAAGATGATGCGGTACACATCAGGATCAAAGAACCTTCTATCGTTACTTGAACATCCTCCCCCAGGTCCTCCATGTATGAATAACACTGGTTGACCATCAGGGTTTCCACACTCTTCAACATAAATTTGATGGTCGTGCCCAACGTCGAGCAAAAAATAATTATAAGGTTCTATTTCTGGGTAAAACTGATTCATTGCAACTCTCAAGATTAATTAGCTCAGTGGTAATGATTAGATAAAATAAAAGTGATTTTATTTTAATTCTTCTTACTTCAATATCATAGGATTTATTAGCATGCCATATAAAATGACATGCTTTGAGAGGAATTGCTGATGAGTTTTTTCTACTTATGCTTTTTGGCTTTGATGCCAGGCTTTTAATACTTTGGCTTCTTTTTGTTTGCTCATACCTGCACGTAATTTATTTTGTCTTTCTTTAGGTAATGATTTGAACCAGGCGAGAGTATCCTTTACTGTCTCATCAATTGGGCGAATAGTTAGGCCAGCGTCTAGTGCCTTTTGGCCAGACCAGGTTAGTGCGCCAGAACCTGGGCTATTAGAGTCAGCCCACATAAATACATCTCGCCACGGATTGACATCATTTTTTGCCATAAAGTCAGCGGGTACCCAAGTGAGTTTGGTTTTGCTTGAGCTATTTTTGAGACAGGACTTCATTAGGTCGCCAAAAGGAAAAGGCGGGCAGATTAAGTTGTACTCACCCATTAGCTTTTTTTCTAGGCTGTGAACCATAAACATAGCGAGGTCTCGTACATCAATAAGCTGTGTCAAATCACTCGGTTTTCCCGGAGCAAGTACTTCACCTCCTTGATCAATTCTGACTGGCCAATAAGTGAATCGGTCAGTTTTATCTCTTGGACCAACAATAAGTCCTGGTCTTATGTGGGTGACTCGCCCTGGCATTGCTTTTTCTGCGGCAGTTTCACAGTAGGCTTTTAAAGCACAATAATGAGTTGACACATCTTCAGTTGTTGGGTTGTCAAGTTTTGCTCTTGCTCTTGATTCTGTGCCATTGTTTCCGCCTTCGGCCCAGTTATCATATTGGCATATGGTAGAGACAAATAGGTATTGTTTGGTGCTTTCGGCAAGTAACTGACTCGATGCTCCCACTAATCTAGGGACATAACCTGAGGTATCGATGACGGCATCCCATTGTCTGCCTTTTAGTGCTGATAATCCTTTGCCTTTTTTAGGATCTCGATTGCCAACAATCTTTTCTAATTCAGGGAATAAATCTTTGTTTGTGCGACCACGGTTAAATAAAGTAACTTCATGTCCCCTATCAAGGGCATATTGGACGGTATGGGGCCCCAAGAAACCTGTACCACCTAAAAAAAGTATTGTAAGTTTCTTTGGAGCAGAGGGGGTTCCCGCATTTATTATTGATGGTAATGTACTTAAACCTGCTGCTGCGATTGAAGCAGAAACAAATTGTCTTCTGTTGAGAGCCATTTGGGTACTCCTTTTTAGTGAGTTTTTAGCATAGACTATAGAGGTGTCAAATGAAAAACTCTACTGACTAAAGTAAGCAAATGTAAAAAGATTGAATTATTTTATGGTATTAAAGTCGGTAACTCTATAAATGTCTTAAGCATTTTTTTGATTTCTATACGGTCTGTTGTATGCCATAGTTAAGATTTTGTTAATAGGTTAATTTTAAAAATGAGAGCAAAGATATGAAAATTAGTGATTCTAAACGACTTTCTTTCGAAATTATGACTAAAGATGATGCTGATTTGTTGTTCAAGCTGGATCAAGATCCTGAGGTTATGCGTTATATCAATGGTGGGGAAAAAACCACTATGGATGAAATTTATGATATTTATGTTCCGCGTATGGAAAGCTATACCAATTTGCTTGAAGGTTGGGGATTATGGAAAGTTTCTATTAAAGAATCAAATCAGTTTATTGGTTGGATTTTAGTAAGACCCATGGCATTTTTTAGCGATGCTCCTGAATTAGAGAATATTGAAATTGGGTGGCGGTTCATGCGTAGTTATTGGGGGTATGGGTATGCAACTGAGGCGGCTCGGGCTATAAAAAAAGCATTGGTTGATAGAGGCAGCGTGAAAAAATTAACAGCGCTTGTTTTGGAAGAAAATAAAGCTTCTATTAATATCATGAAAAAACTTGGTATGAGCTATGTGAAAACCGCACTCCATCAGGATCCGCTTGGAGATTCTAAAGTTGCTTTTTATGAAATGGAGATCTAGTTCAAATCGAATAAATGTTTGTTCTAATACCAAATTAATATTTTCCTTCTCTTTTCTTTTTTGTTAGGTAAGCCTATAAAAGTGAGTTGTCTTCTGTTTAGATTTGAGATTTCTTTTCTTTGTTAATGATTCTGTCAACTCTTTTTATTTATTATTATTTTCCTTTTGCTTTGAGATTTAAGACTTCACTTAATGTTTGGTTGTTTTAAATTGAGAACTTGTCGCATACAAACTGTGATGAGCATTGGTTTTTAGTTATTTCACTGTTGCGTTTAATAAGAAAAAGAATAGTGTGTGAAACCTTCGGATATGGTTTATTAATTTTAAATGTTTATTAATATGAAACTATTTTTTCTTGAGTATATTTTTATAATAAGTTGCAGTTTCAAGTAGTTAGGATGTTTGGTTTTATTTGTTTTTTCTAATTTAGAAAAAAAACTAGAGAGGTATGTTGAGACTAGTCTAGTTGTTAATGAAAGGTTTATGTCAATTATTTTTTGTACTGATAAAAAACTGATAGACTAGCTCTTGAACGATTATGAAAGGTTATATTGAATCGTTAAAATCATTGCCACACCAACAATTAGTTTTAATGCTTGCGCGTCAAAAGACTATGTTGGAAGCAAGTATTGCTATTACCGGAATGGCTTTCCGTTTTCCTGGAAATATTAATACTGAGCAGGAACTTTGGCAGTCTATTTGTGATAAGGTTGTTTGTACCAATAGGTTGCTTGATAAACGTTGGAATACTAATGCTATACATTTTAATCAATCTAAAAACATTCTAAATTTTGCGGGCTTGTTAAAAAAAACATTTCATTTTGATGCTAACTTCTTTGGAATTACTGAAAGTGATGCTATTAATATGGAGCCGCAGCAACGAGTTTTATTGGAACTTAGTTATCAAGCATTAACACATGCAAATCTTGTTAAAGCTAAACTAGAACAAAAACGGGTTGGTATATTTAATGCTTTAAGTATGCCTGAATATTCTGCTTTTCAACCTTCAAGAAAATCTAAAGGCGATAAAAGTGCGGCTGATACCCCAAGCGGTATTACGCTTTCTGCTTCAGCAGGACGTATGGCTTTTCATCTAGGTTTAAATGGACCGGCTATCACTGTTGATACAGCATGCTCTTCTTCTTTGGTTGCTATTTGTCAAGCGATGCAATCTTTGCGAAATAATGAGTGTGATATTGCCGTTGTGGGTAGTGCTCATTTTATTCTTTCTCCTTTTTCAACTATTGCTTTGGATAAAGCTTGTATGCTCTCAACTAGCGGAAGTTCACGTCCATTCGATGAGTTAGCCGATGGTTATGTCAGGAGTGAAGGTGCGGCTGTTATTGTATTGAAGCGAGAGCAAGATGCTAATGATGATTGTGATGACATACATGGTTTAATTCGTGGTGGTGCGGTTCATCAACAAGGTATTAGAGCTGGCATGCATAGCCCTTCAGATGAAGGGCAAGTGACAGCAATTCGTAATGCTTTGAAAAGTGCAAATGTAGAGCCGCATGAGGTTTGTTATGTTGAAGCTAGCAGTGCTGGAAATCGTTTAAATGATGTGATTGAAATTGAAAGTTTAATGTCAGGATATCAACGCTATAATAATGAACAGCCAGCTTTATTTGTTGGTTCGGCTAAAGCAAATTTTGGTCATATGGAAACGACATCTGGTATGTTGAGTTTGATTAAAGCGCTATTAGTTGTTAAAAATTCCCAAGTTCCCCCACAGGCCAATTTTGATAATCCTGAACCTAGAGTCGATTGGGAAAAAGGTAGTATAACTGTTGCCTCAAATATGACATCGTTATCTGAAAATTCGGGTTGTTTAGCTGGGGTGAGCTCATTAGGTTATACTGGTACAGATGCTCATTTAATTATTCAAGCTGCCCAAAAGATAGATAATCATTTTAAATTTAATCATCAGGGCGAAAGTTCTCCTGTTTACTTTCCTATTTTATTGTCTGCGCATTCCGAAAAGTTACTATTGAAGCAAGCGAGAGATCTATTAGCTTACTTGCAGTCTAGAACATCTAATGATTTAAGAAAAATTAGCTATACTCTGGCTGTCGGGAGAGATGTTTTTGATTATCGGTATGCTGTTTGTGTCAAAACAGTAGAAGAATTAATTTTATCGCTTAGTGTATTTGAACAACAAGGTTGCTCTAATAGCTCTATGATGGGGGATGCAGTAAAAATTAATGATAATGCGTATAAGCCACTAATCAGTTTTTCGCTTGCATCAAATAAATCTACAGTCAAAAAATACTTAATGAATCCAGAGAAAAGTTCACTGGTAAAGCTAATGATTAAATTGGCTATTGGTGAGAACTTGTTAAGTTCGCAAAGTATTTCAGTTTCAACTGAACAGCAAGTTGAAATGCTGTATGAACAATCAATATCTTTTTTAGCTTTATTTACGTTAGCTCGACTTGAGCAGCTGTATTTAAGTGGTATAGATATCGATAGTTTTAATTATTCTGCCGACTCTATCATTGAACTTAAAAACTGTTTTGTGAATTTGAAAAATAACTCTGTTAATACTTTGCTGTCAATTAGAAAAATATATCAATCAAGGAATAATTTAATCGATAAATATCAGTCTGAACGCTATGTGAATAATAGTGTTGAATTGCAAAGTGAAAAGCGAGAGTTTGATTTTTGTTGTTCTTCGCTAGAGCTTACCATGATACCTGATTTTATCGTAAAGCTTTTTTTATCTGGGAGGCAGTATGATTACTCTGTTTGGTTCGAGCAAAATATAAAAAAAGTATCGCTTCCTGTTTATCCTCTTGACTCTCAGTATTATCCGTTACCCGACAACCTATTTATATAAGAGAATATCATGCGTTTTTATAAACAACTTTCGACGTTAGTTGATACTTTGCGCTTTCAAGCAAAAGAGCACCCTGATACAGTCGCAATTATTTGTGATGATATACAAGTCAGTTACTTTGCTTTAGAGCATGCAGCTCATAAATTAGCTAATGCTTTAACTGCTCATGGCGTGTGTGAAGGGGATAGAATAGCTTATCTGGGAAAAGAGTCCGAGCACTATTATGAGTTGCTTTTTGCTTGTGCTTTAATCGGAGCTATTTTAGTACCGGTTAACTGTCGGCTTACAGGTAAAGAAGTGAGTTATATATTAAAAGATTCTCGAACTCAGGTTTTATTTTTTGATGTAAATTTTAAGAATATACTGGATGAGTTACTCTGTGAAAATCCGCAATTAGAAATGCTAGTGACTCTTGATTTTCAATATCAAAATCTACCATGTATTTTACAATGGTTGGAGTTTTCAAATACTTACTTTGCAGCGCCTGAAATTGATACAAATACAATTGTTGTACAGATTTATACAAGTGGCACAACGGGGTTACCAAAAGGTGTTCAATTAGCACATAAAAGTTTTTTTGAAATTCAGGCTTCTTTAATTCGTCAGAGTTTGAATTGGATAGATTGGTATGAAAATGATATTAGTTTAATTGGTATTCCTGGTTTTCATATCGGTGGGCTTTGGTGGGCTGTTCAAGGGTTTAATGCTGGAATCACTAATGTTATTACTCAACAGTTTGTTGCTTCGGCAATGTTAGATTTAATCGAGTCTTACCAAGTAACAACAAGCTGTATTGTGCCTTCGACAATGCAATTATTATTAGAGCAGGATCTTTCCCTGTATGACTTGAGCCAGCTAAGAAAGTTGGTCTATGGTGGTGCGCCTATTTCCGAAACTTTGTTAACGCAAGCGGTATCTGCTTTTAATTGTGAGTTTACTCAAATTTATGGATTAACTGAAACTGGAAATGTTGCTGTATGCTTGCCTCCAGAAGCTCATATAGTTAAAACTAAAAAAATGAAAGCAGCCGGATTACCATGTCCTTGTGTGTCAATAAAGATTATAGATCCTCATGGTAATGAATTAACAGAAGGAGAAGTTGGAGAGATTTGCTTGCAATCTCCGGCTCATATGGCCGGTTATTGGCTCTCTCCTGAAACAACATCGGCAATATTAGTTGATGATTGGTTACGCACCGGGGATGTGGGATATTTAGAGAATGAATATTTGTTTATTTGTGATCGAATCAAAGATACGATAATTGTTGCCGGTGAGAATGTTTATCCTTCAGAAATCGAAAATGTATTAATTAAACATACTGCAATACAAGAGGTTGCTGTTGTCGGTGTGCCTGATAAGCAATGGGGAGAATCTGTTTACGCTGTTATTGTTACTACTTCAGGTATGTCGGATATTACTTTGAAAGAATTAAAGCTTTATTTAAAAGGCCAGTTGGCAGATTATAAAACGCCACAACAACTTGAGTTTGTAAGTGCTATTCCACGCAATCCCAATGGTAAGATTTTGCGGCGTAAATTACGTGATAGGTATTGGGTTGATATGGAGAGAAAAGTTAATTAAAACAGTAAGTTGTTTTTTTGTTAGTGTTTGGTTATTTAAAAAAGCTGAGAGTTATCGAAAAAAACAACCTTTATTAACCCATTTAAATTTTGTGGGTAAATGATTTTTAGTCTAAAATTGAATTTTGGTTTGAAGTAAAAGCTTGGTTCTTATATGGGCTTTTTATTGATGTTCACATTTTGGTTAAAGGTAACACGTTAAAACCTGAGAGCTGTTTTTGTACGGGGGCTACGTATTAAGTGAGTTTTGGTGATATTTATACAGCGCATTTATCACAGTTAAATAAAGATAATAAAGTTGTTTCAACGGAAGATATTTATAATGACAAAGGGGCATTGTTACTTAAAAAAAATTCTTTAATTGATGATAAAGCAACGGTTGTTCTGGTTAAACATAAGTTAAAAAAATCAATATCTCTCTGCGTTTCTATCGAAAATGCATTAGATGAAAAGCTACTATATAATGAGTTTTTACATTGCTTCAAAAAATTTCCTGATATTCATCTGATTCACCAAAAACTAGCACTTAAAAAACACCTTCAGATCGGCTGTTTATATTATAAAGAGTTTCCACTTTTGCGACAAAAAATGACGGTTATGCAGCACAATATGCCTGAACTATTTGAGAAGTCTATTATAGGAGCTTGGTATGCCGTTGCTTTAGGTAAGCAATTGGAAATTAGTAATTTTGAGTCAAAGCAAATGTTTGTCGCTGCATTGATCAGAGATTTGGGAATGATGCATATCGACCCTGATCTATTTAACTCACCGGATACAGCTCCTGAAACTAAACGGCAATTATTAATGAGTCATGTGGTGATTGCAAAGTTAGTACTTGACGAAGCTAGGATCCCTTTAGCAATTAAAAAATCAGTATTAGAGCACCATGAGAGGTGCGATGGTGCAGGCTATCCAAGTGGAAAGCAGGGAAGTGAACTTTCTCTAAGTGGGCAAATCATTGCTATGTCTGATACTGTTCAGGAATTATTTATCAGAAATAGCCGTCAAGGAAAAAATATTGCTAATTTAGAAGGTTTTTTAAATTTAAATACTACCACCTATGGAGAAAAAGTGTATTACGCAATGGTGCGTTTAGTGAGGCTTTCAGAATGCAAGCCAATTCGTCATATACCAAGCAATAATTTTCTCTCTTATATTCAAATGTTGTTAGAAACGAATGTTATTTTTATGGCGCTTTGTAAAAATATGAAGGAATTAGCTGACTTGCTTAATTCGACTAATCCAATAAAAGAAGAAGTGGTATTAAAAAACTTTATTAGTCGTATTGTTAATATGCAAATTACTTCTGGTGTGCCTAGTCAAGAATATGGACGTTGGATGGAATTTGTCCAAAGTAATGAAGTGAGAGAGTCATACCCTGAAATAGAGGTACTTGGTGCTATGTTTGAAGAAATTGCTTGGCAGGCTGATCAGATTAAATTTTATATTTCAGTTCTATGGGATAAGCCTTACTATTCTGATTCAATCAAAAGTAAATTGAAGGAATGTATGAGTATAATTAGTCGTGCAATTAAGTTAACTCAATTTAAAGAAAAGCGTGGCTGAGGTTAACTTATTTACGGCTAATGTGTTTGATAAATGGGTAAGCTTTAGTTTGAGCTGAGAGCTCTTGACGTTTTTGTGAATGACATAAAAAAATGCCGTTTTAAAATGAACGACATTTTTATTTTTCAAACCTTAACCGTTTAAATTATCTACATGCTGGAGAGTCAAAGTCAACGATTATACTGGCACCTGTTGCATTTCCTTCTACGTAAAGGTAAGACCAATAGTCACTGTTGTTACCTGTTAAGTAAATACATTCGGTATTTCCTGCAGTATCTGATTTTGCATCATAGTTAGAATCTGTTGGCCAACCACCATTTCTGTAAGTCAGTTTTAAGTCGCCCTGACCGTATGCAGTAGTAATGGCTATACTTTGATGATTTTTAACATTACCTATATAAAGCCCTATTCTACTTTTTTGTCCTAAACAAGCAGCTTGACCGTCTTTTAATTCACCGCTAGTGATTGGTGACTGAGTAGCGCAAGCATCAGGTACATCGGTGTTAGGAACATCATCTTTAATAATGGTTACTCTAGCCGTATCAGAATGAGACGCCCCCTTGTTATCTGTAACTTTTAAAGTCACTGTATATACTCCAGCTGACGCGTAGCTATAAGTTGGGTTTTGGCTAGTACTGCTGTCTCCGTTACCAAAGTCCCAAGCATAACTATCAATTGTTCCATCAGGATCATTTGAGCCTCTACTGCTGAAGTTAATTGATTGATTGACTTTAGCTGTGTAATCGCCGTTCGCGTTAGCTGTTGGTTTCTTATTTGTATTGTCGGGGCCAATAGTTACTGTGTAATCTTCTGCTTCAGAGTCACCTAAGTTACCACAAGCTGATGTCTGAGTTCGGTAAGTCATGCTGACGCGCATTTTGGTAGTCACACCGTTTGCACTAGATGGAACCGAAATATTACCATTAACTTCACCTTTACCTGATAGGTTGGTTAACGCTTTCTCATCACTATCAAAAATACCATTACCATTGAAGTCTATCCAAACAGTCCAATGTTCACTATAACCACCATCTGAAGTTAAACTGGCTGGGTTGTCACCAACTTTTAACGCAACAGTTTTAGATGAAAAGTCTTCGTAACCATTAGTTGAAGCGGCACTCGTGTTTTCAAATGCGCCAATGACAACTTTAGAAATCCATTCATATTGAGTTCTACCGCTCACTTCACAGTAGGCAGGTGCATTAGAAATAGTAACCATCGCGGTATCTTTATTCGTGTTGCCGGAGTCATCTGTTACTGTGAGTGTAACGTTGAATTTTCCTGCTTTAGAATAAGCATGAGTTGGGTTAGCATCTGTACTGCTTGCACCATCACCAAAGTCCCAGGCATAATTGGCAATTGAACCGTCTGGATCATTTGACCCTGTGCTACTAAATGAAACAGCTTTATTGATGCTGCCACTGTATGGACCGTTGGCTTCAGCAACTGGTGCTTTATCATTGCTTTCAGAAACAGTGACTGATGCATTATCAGACGCTTGATTACCTGAATCATCTGTTACTGTCAGTTTGATTGTGTAACTACCAGCACTATTATAAGTATGTTGAGGATTTTGCTGAGTACTAGAGTTACCATCACCAAAGTCCCAATTATAAGCGGTAATTGAACCGTTAGGATCGTTAGAACCATTACTACTTAACTGTAAACTGTCGCCAGCGGCAACACTGTATGGCCCGTTCGCTTCTGCTGTTGGTAGTCCTGATGAGGCTGGACGTTCATAGTAAACTCGTAGTGTTGCATCTTTGTAGTTAATGAAAGGGTCAACCATTACATGCAATGTTCCTCCGCCTGCGCCTATCTCACAAAACTCACTTAATTTTGGTGCTGACCAAGGACGACAATCGTATTGGCCTTCTTCTGTCGTTGGTTCTTGACCAAATCGACCATAGACATCTGGATCACCATAGAGCGTTTCATTACCATCGGCATCAGTCTCACCTAAGTATCCACCAGGTATAACAATGACCGTACGAGTGGCATCGCTTGGAACGTCAAATTGATATCTGATTGGAGCATCACCTTTATTGCCGCTTATTCCTGACTCTTCTAATAAGAAAACACGTTCACAGCCATTACACAGTGTAGGATCTTCTGCAGAGATAACTTTAAAGTCAGCATTACTAAATGAAGTAAAAGCATCAACCGCGGTGTGATATGTGACACTGGGTGAAGGGGCTGTTACTGCAACCAGCTCTGGTGTACCGGTAGGCATAAAAGAAATAAAGTCTGCATTCCACTTACCACCATTTTTGGTCGGTGCTTGTCCCTTAGATACATACATATCAGGATCTTCAGCGTAACCTGTAAGATAAAAAGCAACCGCTTCTGTTCCGGCGGGAACATTGGTTTGATAATTCTTGACTTCACCTTTTTGTGCAGAAATATTATTCACTTCTTGAATAATGGTTCCCTGTGGCTCGATATCAACACCTGAACCGTCCCAAGGATGATCGGCATTACTGGTTAAGTCCTCTAATCCTGTAGCAATTAAGTTATTATTGCTCCACAAGGTTTTACGTGCTGCGCCATGCAAGGCTGCTATCATGCGTGATACTTGACCTTTAGTATACATTGCGTAATTGTCAGAGTAATGCATAAAATTTTCTGTATTGGTTTTTTGACCAAGACAATTGAGCTTATTCTCTTGGATAAAACTAGCGCTAATTTGAGGTGTGTCACAGTTTCTATCACCGGTTGAGGCACAGAATGCCTCACTGTGAATTGAGCAAGTATTCCCATCAAAAGTGTGAGGTAAATTGAGCCAGTGACCAAATTCATGCGTTAATACTGAGCGGAAGTTTTCACTGGTATTTGTTCCAAGATAGCTACCATTGTAAACTACACGAGCCGTTCCTGCTTGTGACATACTTAATTCAGGATACCAGGCAACACCCGAATTAGTCGTTCCGCCATCGTCATATAGATCCTTCATAATATAAATATTCATATATTTGAAGTTGTCCCAAGAGTCAGCTGCTATTTCGCTGTTTTTCTTCTCATCGTCGCCATAACCTTTCTTTTCGCCGCGACGAACGATACCGTTGGTTGGATTACCGTTAGGATCTTTTTTGGCTAATACAAATTCAATATCTAGGTTTTCTCGAATGGCTTGAAATTCAGGATCAATAGGGCCATCTTGAGTATTTAGCCCTCGAAAGTCTTCATTAGTTTTGTTTAATGCATCAATAATTTTTGCATCGGTTAAACAAACACCACCGTTATTGCAGTTAAATTCAGAGCCGTAAACATGAAATACGACTGGAATGTAGTAACGCCCAGGTTCGCCGTTACCTGCAACCATCATCGATTTCATATTGGATGAAGTGAGTTGATTTAATATTTGATTGGCAGTGCTAGATTGATCAGACAATTCTTTGGCGTTGTTTTTTTGTAGTAACGACCAGTCTTGATGATTTTTGTCTGTTCCACAAATATGACCGGGAGCAGATTGATGTCCTAAAATGGTTTGGTGGTTATGTGGCTGTGTTAATTGTTGTGGATGTGTTTCTCCAGCTATAAGTGTTCCTGAACTTAGTGTCAGAAATGCTATAGCAAGGTTACTAATTTTACTGCGAAGCATCATGTATTGTCTCCTGCTTTTACTTTTTTGTTGTTATATCCCCGAGGTTTTGGGGTGATATTTCAATAACTGACTTATTGGTTTTGTTACTTTTAAGAATGAGTCATTGTTCAACAGTACAGAATTATCTTTTGATTGTATACAATATAAAATTGTTAATATGCACACTTTATTTGAAATGTATTGTTCTAAAAAACAATATTGTAAATTTCAATCTGAGATTTTTAGGTAAGTAAACATTCGTTAACTTTACAGAATAAGTTTTATCTCCTATCTTTTTATTGTATGAATTTTCAACTAAAACAATAAATTATACTAAGTTATGTATTTATGAAAATAGGAAGGCTAAGGATTACCTTTTCGAGAAGAGAAGCCATATTAATTGCTTTTGTTCCAGTTGTTATGTGCCTATTGCTTGTGATGTTAGTTAACTTACAAGATAATTATCTTATCGAAGCTAAGTTGGTTACCAGCAAAGTATTTTCACCACAACTCAAACGAGGGGCTTTGAAAGGACTACAACGGAATTATAAAAAAATGGTAAGAGCTAACATGCGCTTAGAGCAATATAGTACTAACCTCAGTTTCCAGCAAAGGCTTGCCCTCATAGAGTCTTATGATTTTTTTGATAGTTTCATACAAACCTACCAGCTGAAACCTATTTTATATCCAAAGCGTTGGGATCAAGATAATCAGTCATGGAAAAAAAGAGAAGATAGTGTGCTTAAAATAATCATTCGCTTATTTTCAGGTGATATAGGCGAAGAGGCAGAGAGAGAGAATAGGGAGCCAAAGGATTTTTTTGCAGTTAAAAAATTATCTAAAAAAATTAAAGTTAAACCAGATAAGTTAACAGGTCTTCTTAATGTTAGTTTGACTTGGAAGGACTCAAAAGAAGGTGCTAGATTATTAAAAAGTTTTATTGAACACGCTAATTATTTTATAGCTCAAAGAAATAAGTTTGATATAGATAAACAAATTAGAAGTCTTGAAGCGTTAGTTAAAAAAGAAAATAATGTTAACTTCAAAAATATACTGAATAATCAGCTCTCTGAAATTCAATCATTTTATTTGCTTAATGATCCTGTTTATAGGCCATCATTTAAAGTAATTACCCCGGTGATTGCTCCAGTTGAACAAACTCTTAAGTTACCAAAAATTAAATTGTTTTTGTTTTATTTTGTTAGTTTGTTTTTTGTGCTTGCTTGTGTGCTGTGGTATGGAAATAGAAGTAAACAATTAGCCAATATTAAAACTTTGGTTAAGCCTCAACAGTTCAATGACTTACATACTATGTCGAGTTGATTGATGTTGATAAAGTCTGCTGGTAGATTGTTTTGTCGATTAATTCATACATATAGGTTTTTGCATGAATAATGATTGATGAACAGTATGGATAAGTAAAAAAGAGTTAATTATGAGATTACCTGTTTCTTCTGAATTACAACTTGTAGCTATTTTGGCATTGCCGAATTTGTCTTTAAAGCAAGTTGAGCAGTCTGAACAGTTAATTGAACAAGTCGACTTTAATAAGTTGAAAGGTTATGTGAAATATCATCGAGTATGGCCTTGTGTTTATTTGAATGTTGAAAAATATTTTTCTCATAAATTTCCAGAGTTTTTTCTTCTATATTTAAAACGTCAATATCAAGTCTGTATTAAACATTCATTTGCTCAGTTTCAAGTGTATGCTGAGGTAGTGAAGTTATTCAAGGAAAATAATATTACTATTAGAGCTATCAAAGGAATGCCTTTAGCTCGACTCTTATTTGGTGATATGGCTAAGCGCTACTCAAAAGATATCGATGTACTTGTTTTTGAACGTGATTTGAATTGTGCAATAAAACTACTTGGTGATTTAGGCTTCCATTGTAAGAGTTTTGAAATGCTTTCTATTAGTGAAAAGAATATATATTTTAAAAAATATAAAGATGTTGTTTTTACAAACTCTAGTGGTGTTATTATAGAGTTGCACTTTAGATTGTGCTCTTACCCTAGTTGTTTGTCTAAAAAGGTTACTCGTTATTACTTAAGTCATAACGAAGAGCAAATTTTTGTTAACGATGAAGAGATAGTTTACTTATGTTGGCACGGAACGCATTCACTTTATCATCGTTTAAAATGGCTGGTTGATGTGACTCTCTATTTAGAAAAAGAATATAAAGATCGACCGGAAAAAATTAATAGACTTATTGAAAAAGCTAAATCTCTAGGGGAAGAAAGGGCATTAACCATTAGTTGGATGTTAGCACACATAGTTTATAAAGTAGATTGTCCTTTTCAAATAAAGGAGTTGTATAGACAAAGTGTGATAACAAAGCTGTTAGTGTCAGTGTCTCTTAAAGTGCTTCATAAAAAAGGATATAAGTTTAAAATCCAGAGCAATTTATGTTCGATGATATTATCTAGTCGAACTAAAGAGAAGTTAATTAGATTGTTATGGTTTATTAAGCCTGGTTTTGGAGAGTTCAGAACTTTACCTAATATGCCAGATAAATTAGTTTTTATGTATTATATTATAAGGCCTTTTAGATTGATTAAAAATCATTTTAATATTATGAAGAAATAAAGGTTAACAGATAGCTTCTTAGCTGAAAATATATCAGTTTCTATTGTTACAAAAACATTAATAATTTTTTTATTCTTTTTATACCTGCTTGGTCATAAAACCTAAACATTCCTTTGATATATTGGGTCTAGAGTATTGTATCAAAGGCATGACATCGTTGTTCATAAAATTAATCATCATTCTTATTTCAATATACTGCTTATACCGAGTTATAGTACGGCTTCGACTTTCCAGAGCTAAACACCCATCTTTGAGAGGGCATGCCAAGTGGTCTAGACGCTTAGCAAAGTTGGTACCTTATTTTTCTTTCAATGAAGTTCGTTTTTTTTCTAGTGATGGGGCTCCTGAAGTTATCGCTCATAGTCGTAAAATGGGACTGGAAAGGTTAAAAAATAAAGCCTTAGATGAATCAGGCAATACATTTCATTTTTTAGCGGGTTTACAAAGTAGCATTTCCGATGTCGCTTTTACTAGCGCTTATCGTGTGCCATTTCCTTATCGAGAATATCTTTGTAAAGAGTTGTTATTAGGGAGTGTTGTTGAGGTAAGCGACAACATCAGGTTGAAAGACATAGATGGTAACTGGCGATATGATTTATCAGGCTCTTATGGAGTTAATGTATTTGGGTATGATTTTTATAAAAGCTGCCTTGATCAGGGAATATTAAAAGTTAAAGAGTTAGGACCTGTACTTGGCCCATACCATCCAGTGATTAAAGAGAATGTTGAAAAATTAAAAATAATTTCAGGTTTAGATGAAGTTTCTTTTCACATGTCAGGGACTGAAGCTGTAATGCAAGCCGTGAGATTGGCTCGTTATCATACAGGCAAAACTCATTTGGTACGTTTTTGCGGTGCTTATCACGGTTGGTGGGATGGCGTTCAACCTGGTATTGGTAATCAGAGAAAAATTAATGATGTATATACATTATCTGACTTAAGTAACGTCACACTTAAAGTGCTTCAAACTCGTCATGATATTGCTTGTGTTTTGATCAATCCTTTACAAGCATTTCATCCAAATTCCGATTCTTCGAGTGACGCTACGCTTATTGCCAGTACAAGAAGTGTTTCATATAACCGAAAAAGCTATGCTGCATGGTTGAGAAAAGTACGTGCAATATGTAGCGAACGAGGCATTGTTTTAATTTTTGATGAAATATTCACTGGCTTTAGATTAGGTTATCGAGGTGCTCAAGAATATTTTGATATACAGGCCGATATGGTTACCTATGGTAAAACACTCGGTGGTGGATTGCCTGTTGGTGTTGTGTGTGGCCGTCACCATTTAATGAAACGCTTTAAAGATAATATGCCTGCTAATATTTCTTTTGCTCGTGGCACATTTAATTCGCACCCCTATGTTATGGGAACTATGAATGAGTTTTTACATCGTATTGAAAAAACAGAATACAACCAACTTTATTCAACAATAGAGTTGAAATGGAATGAAAGAGTTAGGCAACTCAATGAACAGTTAAATAGAGCAAATTTACCTGTTGAAATTACTAATATGCATACTGTATTGACGGTATTGTATAAGCAGCCTAGCCGCTATAATTGGATGTTGCAATTTTATTTAAGAGCAAATGGAATAGAGTTAGCATGGATTGGAACAGGCAGAATGATAATGTCATTTACTATCGATGACGAAGAGTTTAATCAAATAAGCCAAAGGTTTATTGCTGCTGTTGAACAAATGAAAAGAGATAATTGGTGGTGGCAACCGGATAATTACAGTAACAAAATCATTAAGCGTCAGATGTTAAAAGATATTTTACGGGTACGATTTCCAATATTAAGTAAGCTGTTTATAACTCCAATAACCAACTCTAAAACGGTTGAAAGCACAGTAGAAAAAGTAGGTTAATTATGATTCATTTATTTAATCCCCGAAATTCAAGTGACTTTCGTCAATCACTAGACTCTGAGTTTAAGGAGTACTTAAATCAAGAGAATTTACGTTTTCCTCGTGAAGATTGTTTAAAAATAGATCTTCATTGTCATGATCATAACAGTGATGTTCCTGATGAGTTATGGGGAAGAATTTTAGGTTTGCCAGAAACGTGGTTGAAAACGAAAAAACTTGTTAAATTACTTAATAGTAATGATTGTGATTTAGTAACGGTAACGAATCATAATAATGCTCGTTCCTGTTGGAATTTGTTAAAAAAAGGTCAAGATGTTTTAGTTGCGGCTGAGTTTACTTGTTACTTTCCTGAATATGAATTATTCGTACATGTACTTACATATGGTTTTACACAAGAGCAAGAAATAATTCTAAACGAAAAGCGTAGCAATATATATGATTTTTTGCGTTATACAGCTCAGTGCGACATACCTGTTATTTTACCTCATCCACTTTATTTTTATACGCGTAATGAAAAAATAGAGCTGGAATTGTTTGAAAAGTTTGCTGTCATGTTTGAACGTTTTGAGGTGCTTAATGGGCAACGTGATTTATGGCAAAGTGTATTAACATTAAATTGGGTGCAAGGACTTACGTCTGATAAAATAAAAATGTATGCGAAAAAACATGGCTTAAAACCAGAAGAGTTTGCTGTTGATCCAAACAAGCCTAAAGTGTTAACGGGTGGCTCTGATGATCATATGGGGATTTTTGCTGGTGACTGTGGTTCAATGCTTTATATTCCTAACTTGAAAGAAAGGCTTAAAACGAGTAAGGCGTCTGAACTTGCTTTAGAAGCTATTAGAAATGGCAATATGTCTCCGTTTGGTTATGTCGCGGAAAACCAAAAATTGAACATTGCCTTACTTGATTACTTTACACAAATAGCTTCAAAAATAAAAGATCCTGGACTACTACGTATCTTATTACACTATGGGGATACTATGGATAAAGTCTCTTGCTTTGCTATTAGCAATTTGTTATTGGAAATGCAAAAGCATAAGCATACAATGAAATTTTTTGGTTTTATTCATGATGCTTTACAAGGAAAAAAGCCGAGTAAGCTTTTACAGTGGCAAATATCTAAAGATTATAAATTTTGTATTAAGTATTTAGAAGATATTGCTGATAGTAAAAAACAATCTCCAGAAAAATTTGTTGATACTGTTAATCGGTCAATTACCGAGCTCTTTACTCAGTTGAATTACTTGATCGTTAAGCGAATTAATAAAACTAGATTTGTTAAAGATGGCAATATACTAAAATGTTTTTCTACAGAAGAATTTACTCGAAAGTTTGAGATTCCTAGTCAGGTAACAGCGCTAATATATGGTAAGGGAAAACGACCTAAAGACTTTAGTGGTTTAGATTTTAACGATTTATTGGATAATTTATCATTTCCTGTATTAATTACAATTGTTCTAACCGGAGTTACACTTGCTAGTACAAGGTTGCTTTATCAAAATAGAGAATTCCTGAATCAATTTGCTGAAAATATAGGAAAAAATAAACATAGAAAAAGAGCTTTGTATCTTACTGATACTTTAAAAGATAAGAATGGGGTTTCTAATTCTTTGTCTGGTAAGTTAGCCGAAATTCAAAGAACTGACTTGCCAATTGATTTTCTCATTTGTCATGAGAGTGCAGAAGAAGAATCACATTTGTTTGTATTACCTCCTGTAGCGAGCTTTAATATTCCTAATTATGGAGAGCAAAAAATACGTATGCCTGATTTAATGGAAATAGTTAAAATATTCTATTCTGGCGGCTACGACCGAATTATTTGTTCAACTGAAGGCCCTATGACTCTGGTTTCATTATTTTTAAAAGAAATGTTTAATGTACCCTGTTTCTTTTTTATGCATACAGACTGGATTGATTTTATTAAACATACAACCAACTTAAATAGACATGAAAGAGATCGTATGAGGCGACTATTACGCATGTTGTATAAACAGTATGATGGTGTTTTTGTACTTAATAATGAGCATAAAGGGTGGTTGACTGGGCATGAGATGCAACTTGATGAAGATAAAGTTTTTCTGACTGCTCATCATACGAAACCCCGTAATTATAATGTTAAACCTATACAAAAACCTTTATTGTTTCCTGGTTGCAATGAAAATACGCCAGTTTTATTTTTAGCCTGTCGGTTAAGTAGAGAAAAAGGTATTTTTGAACTACCTGAAATTATAAAGAAAGCAAAACTCACTATTCCTGAACTAAAAATAGTTATTGCCGGTTCTGGGCCAGATGCAGAAGAACTTAAAAGTGAATTACCTGAAGCTCTTTACTTAGGTTGGCAAAGTCATGAACAGTTAGCTTCATTATATTTAGGTTTGGATTTATTTGTTTTTCCTTCTCAGTTTGATACCTTTGGTAATGTTATTCTTGAAGCTTTTAATCATGGAATGCCTGTTGTTGCATTTGATTGTAAGGGACCAAAAGATATTATTGAACATCAAGTAAATGGTTATCTGGTAAATGACAATCAGCAAATGGCCGAAAGCATTATTCAATATTTTAAAACCAAAACTCTAAACCAAGAAATGTCTGTTAGTGCAATTGAAAGAGCAAAATCCTATCAAGCAGAACCTATCATGAAACAGTTTTTGTCCGATTTAGGGTTGCTAGAAAATAATACAAAAGAAGTTTCAACCGATGAGTTGATAATGGAAATAAACAATAATACAAGTGAGCATGACGATGTTAAACGTTCGGTCGCATGAATCATTAGTTAAAGCAAAACCTATTCGCCAACTTAGTGCACGTGAAAGACTTAATTTTTTATTGACTAATCGTGTTCCTAGACGGTTGTTAACGCAATTTATAGGTTGGTATAGCAGAGTTGAAAGTGTTAGGTTAACCCGTATTTCCATATTTATATGGTCTTTATTTGCTGATGATCTTAAATTGCAAGAAGCTAAAAAACAATCGTTTAAAAGTTTGCAAGACTGTTTTGTTAGAGAGCTTAAAGATGGTTTAAGAAAGATTGATAATCGTGAGCATGTTGTTGTTAGTCCTTGTGATGCTATTGTTGGTGCTTGTGGAAAGATAAAGGGGGATACTTTATTTCAAACTAAAGGATTTCCTTATGAATTAAATGAGTTGATTATTGATTCGACTTTAGCTGAAAAATATCGTAATGGAACCTATGTGACTTTGCGCTTGAAATCCAGTATGTATCATCGCTTTCATGCCCCGGCGGATTGTGATATTAGAGAGTTGGATTATATATCAGGAGACACATGGAATGTTAATCCAGTTGCTTTAAAGTGTATTGAAAAGCTTTACTGTAAAAATGAAAGAGTTGTTGTTGAATTAAATGTAGGAAAAAAAGATCGTAGTATCACTTTAGTTCCGGTTGCTGCAATATTGGTTGCTAGTATGAAGTTTAATTGTTTGGAACAAGACTTAGATTTGAAATATAAAGGACCCAATAAAATAAAGTGCCATGCACAATATAAGAAAGGAGATGAAATGGGATACTTTCAACATGGTTCTACTATTATTGTCTTTGCTACTGGTAACTATGATATTTGTGACAGTGTGAAAACTGGTGAATTAATCAAAATAGGTCAACCTTTGTTGATTGAATCTTAACTGAAAACTGATTTATTAATAATTTTATACCGGAGTTACCATGAAATTTTTTGAAGAGCTTCAACAACAACGATGGGATGATCATCGGTTTTACCATCATAATCGTGTTAATCAATTTTTACATTTAATAAGTGCGAGTTGCTTTTTGACAAGTTATGTTTTAATTTTTATTGATCCTGTTGTTGCGGTTTTGATTGGCTGGTTGTTAGCAATGGTTTTGCGTCAAATAGGTCATTTCTTTTTTGAGCCAAAGACTTATGATCAGGTTAACCAAGCTAGTCATGAATACAAAGAAAGTGTTAAGGTTGGATATAATTTAAAACGTAAAATTATCTTGTTAACTATTTGGGTAATAGCACCATTCGTACTTTATTTTGATATTACTCTTTTTGGTATGTTTGATGTTCGAGAGGGGGCTTGGGGGTTTGCTCATAATATGTCTTTGATGTGGTTGTTTATTGGCATCGGAGCTGTACTATTTAGAACAGTACATTTATTTTTTATAATGGGTATACAATCAGGGTTGGTCTGGTTTACCAAAATACTGACAGATCCATTTCATGATATTAAAATTTATCATAAATCTCCTTATTTTATTTTAAAAGGTGATATGTATGATGATATGTCTGACTGGTATCAAAAATCACTGGTTGGACAAAAAGCGAATGTATAATTAAAAACTATCTAACCTAAAATTGTTGGATATAAGATTCAGCAATTTTAGGCTGTTCGATTAAATTGAATTAGATTAAATGATTTTCGATAACTCTGATTTTGTGTTGAGTGAATAACAATCTAAATCATTGGCTAAAAATAGCTTGCCTGTAAAATAAGTACTAGCCTCATTTTCAATATCTTTGATACAAGGAGATTGACTGCTATCATCCTGATAACGCGCACTAAAATGAGTTAGTATTAAATTGGTTAATTGATGTAACTCTGCAAATTTGGCAATGGACTTTGCACTTGAGTGCTGTGGACCTGGGCCTACTTTTTGAGCTATCTCTTCAGTATAAGTTGACTCATGAACTAGCAAATTCGCATCTTCAATGTCATTGGCTATTAAATGAGGCTATCATTGTCCCCACAAATAACAACCTTTCTAGTTTTTCTTGCTATTAAAAAGTAATTTTCAGGATTAATTTTTGTACCATCATTTAATTGAACAGACTCCTTATTTTGTATCTTTCCCCAAATAGGTCCTTGGGGTATTTGGTCTTCCTTGAGTTTATTGACATTTAATTTTTTTTCTATATTGAGTTCTGTAAATATATAAGCATAAGAAGGAACTCTATGAGAGAGAGCCGTACTAGTTACTTGTACTGAGTCAAAACAGATACTTTGTTTGAGAGTAGCAACATCAATAAATTTTAACTGGTAGTTTAGATGTAAGTCAGTCATCTCAATAATAGTCAATATCTGTAGTAGCTCAGACTTGATCTGACAGTTACCCGTTTTTCCAACGGTATCTGTCAGTTTAGATTTGAGCTAAATTCTTTTCAGCCCAAATCAATTTACCATCAAGTAAAGTTTCTTTTGGCGTTCTGCCACAGCACATTTTTCCTTGATGAGTTCGGTCATTGTTATAGTATTCCATCCAAACGTCCAGATCTTTTTGCAAATCTTCCATCGATGAGTACAGCTTTTTCCTAAAGGTGATCTGGTAAAACTCATTCAATATCGTCTTGTGAAAGCGCTCGCAGATCCCGTTCGTTTGTGGTGACATCGCTTTCGTTTTGGTATGGTCAATATCATTGATCGCCAAGTAAAGCTGATAATCATGATGCTCTACGCGACCACAGTACTCAGTTCCACGGTCAGTTAAAATGCGCAACATTGGCAATTCATTTTGATTAAAGTAGGGTAATACTTTGTCATTTAATATATCTGCGGCGGTGATTGGCGTTTTGGTTGTGTAGAGCTTTGCAAAAGCAACTTTGCTGTAGGTGTCAATAAAGGTCTGCTGATAAATTCGGCCAACGCCTTTGAGGTTACCCACATAAAACGTATCCTGAGAGCCTAAGTAGCCTGGGTGAGCGGTTTCTATCTCACCACAAGCTTCGTCATCATGTTTCTTCTTTTCAAGCGCAGCAACTTGCGCATCGCTTAAAATGATACCGTCATTAGCGACCTTTTCCTCAAGTGCTTTAAGACGCTTTTTGAAGTTTTCCAGATCATGACGAAGCCAAATTGAACGAACGCCGCTGCCAGAAACAAAGACACCTTGTTTACGCAGCTCATTGCTTGTTCTATGTTGACCAAAGGCTGGTTGTTCAATGGCATAGGCAACAACGGCTTGTTCTGTCGCCTCATCAACTCTATTTTTAGGATTGGCCTTACGTCTGGTCTTTTCGATTAAGGCGTCAATTCCACCTTCTTCAACTAACTCTTGATAACGATAAAATGTATCTCGAGATACGCCCATCACTTTACAGGCTCTTGAAACATTATTGAGTTCTTCGGCTAAGTTTAATAAACCTGCCTTGTGTTTAATAATTGGATTGTTAGTATGTAGCATGAGAGTTACCTTTTGTTTTGATTTAAAGATTCGACACCTTTATCAAAACGGGTAACTCTCTTCTAGTCAAGCTGAAGTGTCAGATGAAGTCGGAACTAATACACAATATCATTTTTTCAATGTTTTTTGGGGCTACAATTGTTAGCATCTCTGTTTTACCTGCCATTGACATGCTTGCTAGTAAACCTGGCAAACCATAGCAATGGTCTCCATGTACATGGGTAATAAATATGGCTTCTAAATATTTAATAGAAAGCTTTGTATGTAATATTTGATGTTGAGTTGCTTCTCCACAATCGACTAAATACCAATGCTTGTTTTTTTGCATTTTTATTGCAAGCCCACTCACATTACGATTTTTGGTTGGTACGCCTGAAGATGTTCCTAAAAATATTAGTTCCATATTATTCCTTATTATTGTCAACCCTACTTATTAAATAACCTATACCACGTTAAAGGCATAGAGCATTGACCGATATTTTATAAACCTTATTATTTGTTTTTGAAACTTTTATCGCTGAATTAATAAATTGATTGATTACATTAACGTTTGTTTTAACATGCTCACTAAGTATATGTGTTATAAAGGTTCCCCCGGCATTTAAAGCCATTGGTAGTAATAATTGATCCGCTAAGTACTCACCAACAGCTGCTGGCGAATTTTTATAATGAAGCAACTGTTCAATGGCACTATCTGCAACACTTTCAGCTCTAACGCAATGTTTAGCAACACTCTCGAATAATTGTCTATGGCTTTCATATTCCATGCTTAGTGAGAGTAAATTACCCGGCCCAAAAGAATCAACAGTTTTGGCATTTAATGTGTCTTTTTCCCAACTTAGTCTTTTAGCCACTTGTTTCAGTTCCCTTTGACTAACATGATTCGCTATTTTTGCAGTATAGGTTGTTGCTTCTTGTTTGATAAACCGACCTTTTTCCAAAAGACTTAGCTGTTTTACAGTTGAGGTAGGTGATATTTGACAATACCAGAGACCTCCACCATTAGGATAAAAGCCGTAGCGCTCTAATTGAGTACTTACATTAATGTTCATTAGAGAGAGTGTGTTTAAAAAACTTTTTGTTATAAACTCATAACTCGGTGCTTGTTGATTATGAGTACCACCTTCGAAATGAACATTCGACACAATGTTGGCTTTTAGTAAAGCGGGTAAAATTGTTTGAAAGACTAAGTTTGTGCTTCCAGCTGAACCAATAGAAAAATGATAGTCTCCACCTTGAATTTGTGTCGGTTTAAACTCTATGCAATCGGAGCCTAATTCATCACCTGAAACTTTAGCATTACATATTGTTTGAGCTGCTCTAACGCAAGTTAAGTGCTGTCGCAACAACCCTGGTTTTTTTCTGCCTGCTCGAATTTTTACGACTTTTATGTTTTTACCTAAGCACATTGCCAGTGACAGCGATGTGCGTAAAATTTGCCCACCGCCTTCACCTTGGCTTCCATCAATAGTGATATTGTTATTATCCACTCAGTATTTACTCCATTAGCCTTTTACACAGACAACTTGTTTTAAAGTGTGAACGACTTCTACCAAATCGCTTTGTGCTGCCATCACTTTATCAATATCTTTATAAGCAGAAGGTGTTTCATCAATGACATCCTTGTCTTTTCTACACTCAACCCCTTCTGTTGCTTGTAGATGTTCTTCCATGGAAACCAGCTTTTTCGCTTTGGTTCTTGACATAACTCTGCCTGCTCCGTGACTACAGCTACAAAAACTATCTTGATTTCCAAGGCCGCGAACAATAAAAGATTTAGCTCCCATGCTGCCAGGAATAATCCCCATTTCACCTTCTCGTGCCCGAACGGCTCCCTTTCTTGTGATAATCACATTTTTTCCAAAATGATGTTCACGGGAAATATAATTATGATGACAGTTTACCGCTGCAACATTAGCACTAAAGTCAATTTTCAGATTAGTTTTAACGGCTTGAATCATTCTTTGCATCATCACTTCACGATTAATTTTTGCAAAATTTTGTGCCCATTCTACCGCTTCAACATAGTGATTAAAATTATCGCTACCTTCAGCTAAATAAGCTAAATCCCTGTCTGGTAAATTAATATGCCAACGTTGCATATCTTTTTTAGCCATTTCAATAAAATGAGTACCAATTCTATTTCCAACGCCTCTCGAACCACTATGTAACATAAACCAAACCTGATTGAGTTCATCGAGGCAAATTTCTATAAAATGATTACCGGTTCCTAGTGTACCCATATGTGCCACGTTATTTGTGTTTTTTAATACAGAATGCTTTTCACACAAAATTGAAAACTCAGTTGATAAGTGTTTCCACGCATTTTCAACATCTGTAGGTATATTTTTCCAGGAACCTTTATCTCTACCTCGTCTTGCATTCGCAGATCGACCGTGAGGGATAGCGGCTTCGATCGATGAACGTATAGCTGCTAAATTATCGGGGAGAGTATTAGCAGACATACTTGTTTTCACTGCCATCATTCCACAACCGATATCAACACCTACAGCGGCAGGAATTACTGCTCCAAGTGTTGGAACAACACTACCAATTGTAGCCCCTTTACCTAAGTGCACATCAGGCATTGCTGCAACCCACTTATGTATGAAAGGAAGATTGGCAATATTTTTGAGCTGCTGCCTAGCTTCATCTTCAAATGGAACGCCTTTAGTCCAGGATTTGATTGGTACGCCTGTTGTGTCCATTACTTCATAACCATTTTCTGTTGTACTCATTATCTTCATCTTTTTTAATTGTTTTACATATGGTGAATATAAAGCGAAACTTGTGCCAATATTTATAAATACTACAATAATATTGAAAATTTAATTGTAACTCTATGAATTTATTGTAAAAAATATTATTTGCAATAAACTTTTATATTTGACTTAAAACTTAACTGGTGAAATAATCTATCAAAATAAATAATTAAATATGGAATAAGATAACATGGGGTTAACTGTTGTCAGTATTTTAGGTACTAATCTTGATAGAAGAGGAAAACAGGTTAAGCGTTGGGAAAAATGGCGACCTAATGTTGCACTTTGCCAACAGGAAGATTTAATTGTTGATTGCTTAGTACTATTACATGAAAAAGGTTATAAAAAGCTTGCTGAGCAAGTGAAAGGTGATATTGCAATCATCTCACCAGAAACAGAAGTTGTATTTCACGAAGTCAACTTTACTGATCCTTGGGACTTCGAGCAGGTTTATAGTGAATTGTTTGATTTTAGCCAACAATTTCAATTTAAAACAGATCAGCATGAGTACTTAATTCATATCACTACCGGAACACATGTTGCGCAAATTTGTTTATATTTACTGACAGAAACTAACTATTTGCCGGGTAAATTATTTCAAACTTCTCCTGGCAACAAAGAAAATCCTACTGTTGGTAAGTACCAGATTATTGATTTGGATTTATCTAAATATGATCAAATAGCCTCTCGCTTTCACCAAGAAAGAAAAGAAGGCGTTGATTACTTAAAGTCGGGTATTCAAACTAGTAATCATGAATTTAACAAGATGATAGAGCAGCTTGAGAAAGTTTCAGTTCTGTCAGAGGAACCTGTATTAATAACAGGAGCAACTGGAGCAGGTAAAACTCAGCTTGTTAAAAAGATATATGATTTAAAAAAGCAAAGAGGTTTGTTGTCTGGTAATTTTGTCGTCATTAACTGTGCAACTTTACACGGTGATAAAGCTATGTCTACTTTATTTGGACATAAAAAAGGGGCTTTTACAGGTGCAATTACTGCGCGTAATGGATTATTACTTGAGGCTAATTCTGGCTTATTATTTTTAGATGAAATTGCTGAGTTAGGACTGGACGAACAAGCCATGTTATTGAGAGCAATAGAAGAAAAAAGTTATTTGCCTTTGGGATCTGATAATGAAATAAAAAGTGACTTTCAATTAATTGCTGGGACCAATAAAAACTTAAATCAAATGGTTATAGAAGGAGTCTTCAGAGAAGATTTGCTTGCCAGAATAAATCTATGGAGTTATCGATTACCTTCATTAAAAGAGCGAATTGAAGATTTAGAACCTAATTTAGACTATGAGCTCAATAAATTTGCAAAAAAAGCAGGTCATTTAGTCAGTTTTAATAAAGGTGCTAGAGATAAATACATTGAATTTGCTGTTTCTCCTCAGGCGCTTTGGAATGCTAATTTTAGAGACTTAAACTCCAGTGTAACTCGAATGGCTACTTTATCTGAAGGAGGAAGAATTTCTCAATCATTAGTCGAAGAGGAAATCATTAGGTTAAAAGATTATTGGAGTGATGGTGTTTCAGCTAATAGTGATCCGAAATTGAATGCCATTGAATTACTCGGTGAAATGGCAGCTAATGAGATTGACTTGTTTGATCAGTATTTATTGTTAGGTATTCGTCAGGTTTGTCAGAATTCTAAATCGATGGCTGATGCTGGTCGTAAGTTATTCAACCAGTCAAGGTTAAATAAGCGCTCAACTAATGATTCTCATCGATTAAAGCAGGTTTTACAAAAGTACAATCTATCTTTTGATGATGTATCTCAGTAAAAGTTAATAGCTATAAACTCAATAAAAAATAGTGTAATAAAAATAATGTAATATAAAATAGTGCCTGTACATTTTTATTTTTGGCCTTAAACCACCGACTTCAGTAGGTGGTTATCATTGAGGGATAACCTTCTGAATATACTAACGATATCATTTGATTCGCTACTATGGTTTTCATTTTTCTTCTGCGGTCTTCTTTGTGGATTGCTAATTATATTTCAAGCAATCTCTTTCGAATATATCATTTGTGATATAAAAAGAAACAAAGCTACTTTTTATTTTACAAGTAACTCATAAATTAACTATGTTTAATTGAGTTAACACTCTATCAATGTTCAAAATTTAGTTTGGATAAAGAACCTCTTGTTAAAAGTACTCAATAAAATTCAGCATAGGAGGGGATAATTATCGTATTTAAAAATGATTAGGTTAAGAATATAAGTTAAGCTTTAGTTGCTTAGTTAATTGAAGAAGAGTAAGTCTTTTTCTTTCGTTCTAAAGTAAGAAGAGAATTTTAAATAATTCAATAGTATAGCCAGTATGGTCCACTTTAGAGAAAGATAAGTTACCTGTTTTTCTAATGTTAGTTAGAGCATTTGATTTAGGTGTAAGAGTAATACAAAAAGGAGAAAGTCATGGATAAAATGCACAAAGCCATGTCTTGTTTATACTAATGAAAGAAATAGTTAATGGGCGTGTTTCACTCAATTCTGAGTATTTAAAATCATTAAGAAATAAATTGGGTTTAAGTCAAGATAAACTTGCGGATTTATGTGCTCAAGCAAAATTATGTGTTTCTATTTCTTCAATCAAACGAGCAGAATCAGGTAAAAAACTCTTATATAGAACCGTCGAAAGCCTGGCCAAGTTTTTTAACGTTTCTATTGAAGAACTTATTGATAATGGTGAGAGTCCTTTATTGATGCACTCTCTACAAAAAAGAGTAAAGGGCGATAACAACCATTATGTATTACTTGAGCTCAATGATAATAGCCATTGGACAAATTTGAAAACAATTCAAAATGAAAAAGGAGATGCTGATCGAGATTTTACTCAATATTTAAATGGATTGATCAACAATAATAAAGTTAATGTACACTTGTTAGATAAATAAAGATGTTTGTTGAGAGTTGAAATTCAATATTTTGACTATAAGTGATACGAATCTGATACGGATCTTTGTCGTTGTTCTTCTAATATTTATCTACATTTGAAAAAGTTATTTCATAAAGTATTTTGTTTATTTACAAACATAATTGGCATTAATGTTGTTTAGTTAAATAATTAATGTGATGAGTTAATAATCAAATTTTTCTGCAAAAAAGATTTTTAGGATATAAGAAGCCATAAACTAGTATAAGCATAAAATTATATGGTTCTTTGTAGGAGTAAGAATGGATTTAATAGGAACTACGCTTGATCTCATCAAGAATAAGCTTAACCAATACTTTTGTAACGTTTATCAAAGTAGTGATGACTGGGTCATTATTTCTAATATAGTCAATCAAGATGGCCGCTTGTATGAAGAAGCAAAAGATAAAGTGATACTTTTTTTAGCTAATATCCAACATGAAACAGTTATTAGCACATACAATAAAAATGTACCTACAGATAATAATCGTTATGTCACAATAGCCCCACCTCTTTATATCAATTTGCATCTATTATTTTATGCAAATTATTTTGATAGCAATTATCGAGATAGTTTAAGTATGATTTCCAGTGTTATTTCTTTTTTTCAACAAAACTCAAGTTTTACGCCTGCCAGCTTGCCTGGGCTTAATGCTGATATTGATAAGTTAACATTTGATATGGTCAATATGGATATGACAGATCTGAATTATCTACTCGGTTTAGCAGGGACAAAATATTTACCATCTGTTTTATATAAAGTTAGAATGATTCCATTTATTTCTGATGAAATGCAAGGGCAAACGCCTGAAGTTCAGGGGCTTCAAGATCCTGCTCAACCTAAAGAAGGCTTATTAAATGAGGAACAGGAAGATTTATGAGTCCTTTAGTAAGTATGAATGCATCAATGAGCAAGCGACAGTTCGAACATAAAGTCTTTACCAAAAATAATCCAGAATACGAGTTTGACAATAACCAACTGACAGCTAGGAAGTATTATTATAAAGAATTATTAAGAGTTACTGTTGCGCATGAGTTTTATAATGGTGATGACAAACAATGCCCAGACTTTGTGTTTGAGCCAACACCAAAAACACTACAATTAATGAAGAATCATGGTTTATTATTTAAACCCAATAGAACGGGCTTCTCAGTTCTTTATAATGAAAACACCCAAGAAAGCTTGATTCGGTTTATTAAATCTGAAAATGGTGGTTTGTATGAGAATAAAGGCTTTTGGTCTCGTTTATCATTTTTAGCCTCTTTAAATAATGTGTTTTTTATCAATTTTACTCAATTATATTTTGATACTAACCCGTCAGTTAAAAATTTCTACTTGTCAAATGTTGATGCACATAATTCAGCAATACAGAAAAAAGTTATTTTAAATGTTGAGAGGTATTTAACTCAACCAACACAACCTTATTATGAGTTAGTTCCTGTGCAGTATGGAATTAAGCTTGGCAATGCCGATAAAATTGAAGTGCGAGATATTACTGATGAAATAATCTTGTGTTTACCAAAATCAATACCAGTAGCAATGACCCAGTTAACCCGCTGGTCAAATTTAACTTGTTGTCAAGTGATTAAATTTTTGGAGGAATATCCTGGATCCGAATGTAAAGACAGACAATTAGTTTATATTGATTTTTCATGTTATCCGCAGGGCTATTATAAAATTCAATGGATACGTGGTGAAGAAGTAGTATTTGAACAACAAGTGATTTATAACTCTCCTGTATCAAATCCATTATGTTTTGTTGATTTGTTTTTTACTCAACCAACAGATGATTTTTCCGATACTGGTATCTATCCTGTATCTTTGGAGTCAAATTCAATTTCGACTGTTCAATATACTATTCAATTTAATCAACGTTCAACCTACTGGGTTTACTGGTTTGTTCCTAGTTCTGGAGAACTGAAAAATTTAAGAATAGAATCTGAAGGGGAGCAAGTTGTAGATTTTAATGGTCCTTACGAAGGTGTCTTAACTAATGGTAAAAAGGCTCAATGGTTTGTATCCAAAGAAGCATTAATATTACAACAAATACCTGACTTTCATTTTAAATTGATAGGAAAATATAATGCTGAATTTGAAACGGTTTTAGCTAACCCTTTACCTTTAGCTTCAATTGAACAAGTCGTTACTAAAGAGTTTTTACGAAATTGTGAACCGCATTTAAATTCATACCCTAAGAGTGCAAAGTTTTCAGAGTTGTATGTTTATGTTTAATAAAATTAAAGTTTTTTAGAAAAGCTTTATCTTACAGATTAGCCTAGCGGCATTTTAACTAACTAAGAGGATTTGATTATGCCAGTTACCGTAGCTAGAAAAACACCGGGCGTTTACGTCACGGAGCTTGATGCCTTTCCACCTTCGGTGGTGGGTGTACAAACCGCTTTACCCGCATTTATCGGTTATACCCAAACTGCCGAAATTAACGGAAAGCCTGTTTATAACCAGCCGATAAAAATAACTTCATTAGCTGATTATACTGAAATATTTGGTATTGGTTTTCAACCCAAATATGATATTGAAGAAGTTACTGATGCAGTCAAAATTCAGGAAGGTTCCTTTGATTTTAAAGTCAGTGACCCATCGGATTCTGGAAATCTTAAATATTATAATTTAGTGCAAACAGGATCATCCCAATTTAACTTATTTAATAGTATGCGATTATTCTATGATAATGGCGGCGGCACATGCTATATAGTATCTGTTGGTGATTATACGGCGAGTGGTGCCACGCCTGATGGTGTACCTATAGACAAGGCTAAATTGGAAGCTGGTTTAGATGCAATTAAAGATCAAAGTGGCCCAACAATGCTTGTTGTTCCTGATGCTGTTCTTTTGGCGAGCTCTGGTGGTGAAGAAGCGCCTTGGGAATCAAGTGATTTCCAAAGTATTACACGCCAAATGCTATTGCAGAGCCTGGAATTACAAGATCGTGTTGCTATTTTAGATGTTTATGGTTCTCAGTATGCAGATAAAAATAATCTTGATAAAATCGTTACTCAGTTCCAAACCGATGTGGGCGACAATGGGTTGAGTTACGGTATGGGGTATTTCCCATTTCTTAATACAACCGTTGTTCCAGTTAGTGATTTTAATTATCAAAATATTTCAGATGCTGGGTTGCCGACATTACAACAAGTATTAGGTTGGGAAAACGCAAATTTAAATAATGGTGGAGTAGTCCCTGCCGATGGTGAAGGAACTGCAAGATATATAGCAGTTAAAGCATACATCGATGCAATGCCAACCACAGTTAATACCGCTACAGATCCTAACGCGGTGAATACACTTAATCAAAATCTGACAGCTGCCTTGCCATTGTTAAGCAATATTTTATTAGTCATTGTTGAAAAAAATGACATATTACCACCTAGTGGTGCTATGGCTGGAATTTATACGGCTGTTGATACTAACAGTGGAGTTTGGAATGCCCCTGCAAATGTTGCTTTAAGCTCCGTTAGTGAACCGACATTCAAATTAACCGATGAACAACAAGGCGATCTTAATGTGCCAATCAACGGTAAAGCTATTGATGCCATAAGAGAGTTTACCGGACGTGGAACTGTTGTTTGGGGGGCACGTACATTAGATGGTAATAGTAATGACTGGCGTTATATCCAAGTTAGACGAACTTTAATCTATATCGAACAATCTATCAAAAATGCAATTGATCCATTTGTTTTTGCTGCTAACGATGCCAACACTTGGGTTAAAGTAACGGCAATGGTTTCATCCTTTTTACAAGGCTTGTGGTCTCAAGGTGGCTTAATGGGGGATACAGCATCTGATGCTTTCACTGTGCAATGTGGACTGGGAAGTACGATGACCGGTCAAGATGTGCTAGATGGTTATATGATTGTTCAAGTTACAGTACAAATGATCCGTCCAGCGGAATTCATTGAGTTAACATTTAAACAAACCATGGAAGGGGTTAGCTAATAGCTCCTAACCAATATTTAATTTTGAAAACAAATTAGGTTGTTAATTTGGTTTCAAGCAAACATATTTTGACTTTAACTAATTAAATTTTTAATTTAAAGGAAGGACTATTATGGCAGGTGAAGTACAAGACAATATATGGCCGTTGCCCAAGTTTTATTTTTCAGTAACTTTAGGTGATAACGATGCTGTTAGCTTTCAAGAAGTTGATGGACTCGAAAGTGAAACTCAAATTATTGAGTATAGGCATGGCAATAGCCCCGTTTTTTATCCCATTAAAATGCCAGGTATCGGACGGGTTGGTAATGTGACTATGCGTAAAGGTATTTTTGTTAATGATTCTAATTTTTGGGATTGGTATAACGAAATAAAAATGAACACCATTGCAAGGCGTACAGTTGTTATTAACTTGCTAGATGAAACCGGTGCACCAAAAACATCTTGGACGCTAAACAATGCATGGCCAACAAAAATTACAGGAACTGACTTGAAGTCTGAAGGCAGTGAAGTGGCTGTTGAATCAATAGAGATTGCGTATGAGACATTAGAGGTTTCAGCACCATAATAATGACGCAAAAAACAAGGGAAATATATGAGTGATGAGTATTATCCTCCGGGTGCATTTTATTTTACGGTAACGGTACTAGGCTCAGCAACTCCTTTAGCAATGTTAACTGAGATTGATGCCAGCTTTGAAGAAGTGACGGGCATTCAATCTCAGTTTGATGTCGAGGAAGAAGTTGAAGGGGGAGAAAACCGTTTTGTGCACCGTTTACCCAAAGCGGCCAAGTATTCCAATTTGGTTTTAAAACGAGGCGTTGTTACTAAAGATTCCTTTTTAGCTGAATGGGTCGGTGAAACGATTGGTGCCAACTTATCGTTGCCGATTATACCACAAAACTTATTAGTCTCTTTGTTATCCAATGACGGTTATCCCTCAATTGCCTGGTTATTTGTTAATGCGTATCCATTACGTTGGGAAGTGTCAGCAATGAATGCCCAACAAAACCAGTTGTTAACTGAAAACCTTGAATTTTCTTATAACTATTTTGAGCGTTTTAATTTGGGAAGTGGACTTTCTGCCGCTGTAAAATTAGCAAAGGTTGCTGCGAAATTTATATGATTGTTATTGATAATATGCAAAAAGAACTGAGTTATTATATTTATCTTAATGGTGAAACTCAAATTAACGAAGAGGATTAAATGATGCCATTAGAAGTGAATGAAATTGATATTCGAATGCGAGTTGGTGAAAAACCAGAAGAAATAAAAAATAAGGATATTCAAATTGAATCAAGTGGATGTGGAAATCCTGACTACGAGGCAATTGTTAGTGAGTGCACTCGAAGAGTTTTGCAACGTGTAATGTCTGCTCAGGAAAGATAATATGAGTTTTTCTGGTAGTTTGGAAAAAATGGTTATAACCGCTTATAAAGATGGTAAATTCAGTAGCCAAATTGGTAAACCGTTTTCTGTATATCTTAATCCTAACAAATATTCTCATGACTATAAGATCTGCTATAACAATGTTTCTGCACAAGGTAGTCCAGGCAGCTCGCCTGATTTCAATAAAATGGCAGAAGAAAATATGTCATTTGAATTAGTTTTTGATGGAACCGGAGTTATTCCTACTGCACTACCAGGTATTTTACCATTTAGTGAAGATGGGATTAGCAAACAAATTGAAAATTTTAAAGCGTTAGTTTTTCAATATAATGGAGATATTCATAGTCCCAATTACTTAAAATTATCTTGGGGGACAATGCTTTTTAAATGCCGTTTAACAACACTTAAATTTGTTTACACATTATTTAAGCCCGATGGTACGCCACTGAGAGCAAGAGCTAATGTTGCATTTGTAGGCTATACTGATGAAGCAGAACTCGCTAAACAAGCTAATAAAACATCTCCTGACCTAACGCATCTCATTACCGTAAAAGGGGGCGATACATTACCTTTAATGTGCTACAACATTTATGGTAGTAGTCAGTACTATATTAAAGTCGCTAGAGTTAATCAATTAACTGATTTTCGTGATTTAACCGTTGGCAGTCAATTATTTTTTCCGCCAATACAGGATGAAAATGTATGACTGCAAAATCACCAATCAGTAGTGATACATCTTTAGTTAGCTTTACCATTAAAGTCGATGGAAAGGCCATTGATAGCACATATCAGGTAATATCAATTGATACTTGGAATAGTGTTAACAAAGTACCTAAAGCACAATTGGTTATTTTTGATGGTAGTGCCGCTGAAAGTAATTTTGAAATCAGTGATAGCAAAATATTTATCCCAGGAAATAAAATAGAGATTAATGTCGGGTATAACCAAAAAGAACAGTTAATATTTAGTGGCGTTATTGTTAAACAAGGAATTGAGATAACCCGTGATTCAGGATCAAAGCTGATTGTTGATGTCACTGATGAAGCTATCAAAATGACGTTGGAAAGAAAGAATGCACTATTCGAAAAAGTAAAAGATAGTGATTTAATTAGCCAGTTAATTACTAGTAGTGGTTTAAAAAAACAGGTTACTGCAACGACCAATGTTAATCCTGAAATTGTTCAGTATTATACTTCAGATTGGGATTTGATGATAACCCGTGCAGAATTAAATAGCTTAATTGTTTATGCTGAAAATGGTAAAGTTATTGTTGAAAAACCTAATACGCAGCAAGCACCAGATTTGGTTGTTAAATATGGTGACTCTATACTCGATCTTCAATTAGAAATGGATGCTGCAACTCAATATAGTAAATCTTCAATTAAAAGTTTTTCATGGGATGTCGCTCAGCAAAAAGTGATTGACTCGGGGCCTGGTAGTGTCAGTGTAAAAGAGCCAGGTAATATTAGTAGTAGTCAGCTTGCTGATGTATTTAAGGTAAAAAAATATACTCAACAAACGGGAGGGTATATTGATAAAACCTCTCTCCAGAATTGGTCTTCAGCAGAACTACAGCGCTCAATGTTATCTAAAATTCGTGGCAGCGTTTTATTTCAAGGAAGCGCTTTGGCAAAAACGGGCACGACCATCGAACTAGCGGGATTAGGTCAACGATTTAATGGTAACGCTTTTATTAGTGGTGTTAATCATAGTGTTTATAGTGGTAAATGGTTAACCCGAGTGGAAGTTGGTTTATCATCTAAATGGTTCACTGCCAAAACTCCTAATATTGCTGCTAATTGTGCATCAGGGCAAATTCCACCTGTTAAAGGTTTACAGACTGCAATTGTGAAAAAAATTGCTAAAGATCCTGATGGTGAATATCGGGTTTTCGTCACTATGCCAATACTACAAGATAATGCTAATGGTATTTGGGCTCGACTAGGTAATTTTTACGCCTCTAACAAGTTTGGTGCGATGTTTTATCCAGAAGTTAATGATGAAGTGATTGTTGGTTTTATGAATGAAGATCCTCGTTATGGGGTAATTCTTGGTAGTTTATACAGTAAAAAGCTGGCTCCGCCATACCCTGTTGAAGAAAAAAATGAAAAGAAAGTTATTAAAACAAAATCAGGTTTAGAAATTATTTTTGATGAAAAAGAAAAGTCTATTGATTTAATTACGCCAGCAAAACAGCAAGTAAAAATTAATGATAAAGATAAATCTATTATTGCGAAAGATGCTAATGGTAATGAATTAAAACTCTCTAAAAGTGGAATTGATATCAAAAGTGCATCCAATATTAATATGACCGCTAAAGGTAATATTAAATTAGATGCTAAAGGAAACTTACAATTGAAAGCGACTGCTAAAGCATCAATGGAAGGATTGGAAGTTTCTCATCAAGCAAAAACAAAATTTTCAGCCAAAGGTAATGCCTCTGCCGAAATTACTGCATCTGGGATCACTACGGTGAAAGGTGCAATGGTAAAAATTAACTAATCTATTTGTCAATTGGAGAGAATAATGCCGCCAGCAGCACGATTAACTGACTTTCATCAATGCCCATTAAGCACTCCGGTAGGGCCGGTTACTATTCCTCATGTTGGGGGACCTATACTAGGACCTTGTGCTCCAACCGTTTTAATTGGTGGTTTACCTGCGGCAAAAGTGGGAGATATGGCGCTTTGTATTGGTCCACCTGACTCGATTATAAAAGGTTCTACAACCGTCAAAGTTATGGGCATGCCTGCTGCACGTATGGGAGATAAAACTGCACATGGGGGAACCATTTTAATTGGTATGCCGACGGTTATGATTGGAGGCTAAGTGGCAATGGAAGATACAGAAAATAGTTTTATTGGAACGGGTTGGAGTTTTCCTCCAACTTTTTCGCGTGCAGATAATAGCGTGGTCATGGTGAATGGTGAAACCGACATTCATGAAAGTTTAAAAGTTTTATTTCAAACCGGGCTGGGTACACGCATTATGCTACCAACTTATGGTAGTGATTTGTGGCCACAGGTTTTTAAAAGTTTAACAACAACATTTAAAACAATATTAATTGATTATATTCGAACGGCTATCATTAATTGGGAAACAAGAATTGATGTTGAGGAAATTAGTATTCAGCAGCAAGATGCCTCAGTTGGATACCTAACGATTTCACTAAACTATGTTATTAGACAAACAAATAGTCGAGGCAATTTAGTTTACCCTTTTTATATTGGTGAAGGAACAATACCTCAGGAGAGCATTTAGGTGAGTGAGTTGTTAACTAAAAAAATAATGCTGAATAATGCAACTAGTCAGTATGATCGCTGGCTAAAAGCACTTGATTCAGGTTATGCAAAAGTTGACGACCGTAGTTTTAATGAGTTAATGGACTTTTCTGTTAAGTTTGCTGGCTTAATAAATTATTATAATCTTAACGATCAAGTGTCTGGAGACTGGGTTGATTTTTTTATCAGTGACCCAAATATGATTTTTGCTTCTATTGCTGCTTTTAATTATGAACAAGTTGATACTGATTTTTTAAGCTTAATACAAAGTGTTCGTAATACCTATCAGCCAGAGGAAAAATTTGAACGACTAACTGAGAGCTTTGAGTGTATTGTATCTTATGTTGCTTTGATTGACTCATGGCTACAAGCCTGTCAACTTATTAAAGATATAAACTCAATTCAATTAATAAAACAGGAAGTAAAAAGTTTAATTAAAAATAAATTAAGTGTACCTTTTGGTTATTTAAAAAATTATGTCAATTCTGCCATCGAAAAAGATGCATTAGGTAAAAAAATACCTGTTAATATTTCAAACTTTTTGCCTTTGTGGTCAATTAAAGAACAGAGTACTGATCAATCAGTTTATATTGGTGATTCGTTTAATCAAAAAATTGATAGCATATTAAGTCGTCTTCAAGATATTTTTCATGAGTTAGTTTTAGCAATCAATGATTTACAAGGGTACATAACTAATCGTGTTTTAACTGTGAATAATACACAAAGGCCTCAAATTGCACTTTATACTGCATTTGTCCAACTTTATCGTCAGGCTCAAAATACTATCAATACCTTTTCACAGCGCTATATCGATTTTTATTATAATAAAGTGTTACATGAAAAGCCTAACAAAGGGATTGGAAATCAAGTTTTTTTAACTTTTACTAAAGAAGATGATGAGAATACTGAAAGTGTTCCAGTTACAAAGGGTACTCAATTTTCAGCAGGGATTAATGATAATGATGAGGAGATTGTTTATTTAACTGATAAGTCAATTAGTGTCACTGCTGCTTCAATTAATAAAGTTAGAAATCTTTATGTTAAAAAAGGGAGTTTTTACGACTTAATAGATTCAAATTCAAGTCAACTGTCAATTCTTAATACCATTAACGAACAACAGGTTTTTGTTGAAGATATACCCATTGAAGAGTTTAATGATGCAACAACCAACTGGCCTTTATTTGGTCAAGAAAACACCAAAGGAGTTCTTAATTTAAAAGAACAAAATAATGCAACTTGTCAACTTGCTCAATTAGGATTTTCAGTATCTTCAAATTATTTGTATTTATCCGGCGGTAATCGAGTTGGTACGATTAATTTTCAATTGTTGCCTGTTTATTATGAAAAAATATTAAACCCTTTACTCGATGACTTACAACAAACTACAGGTATAGATGACTCTATTATTTTTGCTAAAATTTTAGAAAGTGCTTTTTTTATTGAAGCTTCAACAGAGTTGGAGTGGTTTAAGCTAGCAAGCTATACCGTTGAAGTTAATACTAATGCTAACGGTTTAATTGATGGTTTTAATATTATTTTCATTTTGCCTGAGGAAGCTCCCCCGTTAGTTCCATTTTTGACAGAAGATGATGATGCATTACAAGCCTTACTTGATGAAAGTACAAATGCTCAAGAAAGTGAGTTAACTTTAATTAGTTTGCCAACTTTAAAGTTTTATTTAAATCAAGATGCGGTGGTGTTTGAAACAATAGAGTCAAAAAAAATTAATATTTATCCCTTGTCAATCTTCTCTAAGATGAGGGTTGATGGAATTAAGATTGACACTTGTATTTCCAACTTAACTGATTTAACGATTACTAATACCGATGGTGAGGTTGATACCAGTTCACCTTTTTTAGTTTTTGGCGGTACGCCGGTTGTCGGTTCTTATTTGAATATCTATCAAAAGGAACTATTTGTTAAAACGCCTGAAAATATCACACTCGAAATTGATTGGTTTAATTTGCCAACCGATTCGACAGGATTTAAAGGTTATTATCAATACTATGATATTGGCCCGGATGGGACGATTGAAACAGATCTTTTTGATAACCAAACATTTAAAGTATCATTAAGTATTGTTGAGCCTGGCTATTGGAATCTAAAACCCGTTGATTCAGTTAATGCAAGTTATGTCGGTAGCAACAATAATCAACTAAATGATGAAGGAATAACAAGTCAAGAATCTTCTGATTCGATTAAATATAATATTAATGATTGTTGTCTGTTTTTTAGTAAAGCAACTAATCAAACTCCCGGTTGTGATAATCAGTGTATCTATCCGCCAGTAAAAGATAAATCACTTTGTTCTGATAGTTGTTTTCAACAACTAGAAGTAAATCCTACCGAGAATATTTTTTCAGAGTATTACAACCCGCAAAATAGTGCGATTTCCATTGAGTTAATTAACCCTCCTTATGCTTTTGGTAACGATTTGTATGCAAAAAATGTATTGAACTCTGTTATTGATAGTTTACCTGATACTGGTTGCTGTAAAGAGAAATGTTTATGTGCCTATAGTCCACTCGAAGATGCTATACAAAATATGACTTCTGCGATTGAATTTTGTTTAGGTGGTAAAGTTTCAGATTATTTTACATGTGTTAAAGAAAAAATGGCAATTAGTGAATTGGCACTATGGGCTGCTATTATACAATGTTTATTAAAATGCTTAACAAATTACAAAGCTGTTATTCATGAAGACAAACTCATTAAAATTGAACATCAGTTGAATCACTGTATTAAACAAACAGTTGAAAACCGTTTGGAAACTATTAAGTGGTGTATTGCTTTATTTAAGAAAGCGGATGTTGAGTTATCTGCTAAGAGTGCTTCAAATATTGCATCTGAATCCAATAAGCAGTGTTGGGAACGGTGTTATCAATTTTATGATGCGATTAAATTAATTAAAAATGGCTTTAAATGCATTAGTCATTGTCAATCAGGAAGTGATACAAAACAAAGCATTGATGTTGATGGTCAAAATGCTAGTGAACCTAAAGAAGATAAGACATTAGAAAGCGACACAAGTCAAAATACAAATAGTAGTTCTCAAGAATGTGTAGAACAATGTTTACAAAATACCTTACAACAACTGACCGAGTTATATGAAACCTGCTTGACTGATTGTATGAATGGTTGTATGGATCCAGATGAGAAACTGAAGTATCCAAATGAACCATATCTTCCACAAGCAATGCAAATAGCTTTAGGTTACTCAGCCTCTTGCGAGTTAATGGAAGATTCTCAATTAGACAATACTCAAGATGAAAACTATTTTTTTCATTTGCTACCATTCGGTGGTTTACGAGAAATCGATCTATTAAGTCACCAATCTATACAGCTGTTACCCAGTTATTTTTATGAAGGTAACTTATATATTGGCTTTTCTCAATTAGACTTTTCTCAGTATATTAATTTGTTATTTTTGATGAATGAAAAATATTCAGGTGAGCTACCTGAAATTAATTGGAGTTATTTATTTAATAATCGATGGCGACCATTAACAATGGGTGAATTGGATTCTGATACCACTTATGGATTAGAAAACTCCGGTATAGTGAACCTTAATCTACCTGAAGTAAATAATAAAAATAACTCCTTACTAGAAGCTGATTATACTTGGCTGAGAGCGAGTGTTATTGCTGATGCAGATAAATACCCACTGGTTACTCAAATCATACCTCATGCATTGACCGCTAGTTTAAATGAGTTACAAGTTTCATTAGAGACGACTCAAAAACAGTTACCAGCCTACACTATCGATAGTGCAATAAACGATCTGGAAAATATACAATCGATTGAGCAGCCTATGCCATCATTTGGTGGACGAATACCTGAAAATGAACGCACCTATGAAGTTCGTGTAGGAGAAAGGCTAAGACATAAGCAAAGAGCGATTCAACAGTGGGATTATGAACGTTTAGTTTTAGAACGCTTTCCAACCATTTGGAAAGTTAAAACCTTAGCCGCACATAATCAAAATAAAGAAAATGTTCCGGGAGAAGTTTTATTAGTGGTTATTGCTGGTCCAGATTCTTTAGAAACAACCGATCCAACGATACCGCAAACGCCAACGCATATGCTTAATCAAATAGAAGACTATTTGAGTGCACTAATGAGCCCATTTATTCATTTGCATGTTACCAATCCAAATTATGTGAGAGTTGAAGTAAAAAGCGAGGTTACTTTTTATGATTCTAACGATGTAGGAAGTTATATTAAACGCTTAAATAATGAGCTTATTCAATATTTATCCCCTTGGTTTTATGATATTGAAAGAGCGAGTAAAAAAGGCGACTATGCATCGCCCGCAGATATTTCACACTTTATTCAAACACGTAATTATGTTAAAGAAATGTTATCAATTAATCTGAACTATTTGCCCGCAGAAAATATAAATGAATTCGAACATTATTTTTTAACCTCTGCATTAGAGCATCAAATTACTAGCGCACAACCTGAAGATTCCTATGAAGATGAATTTTGCTATTAAACGTTACTACAAAGATCAAATCATTGATTTGATTCAAAGAAACTGGGTTATATTATGATAACATCAAAATCAATTTCGTCTGAGCCACCTGAAAATAAAGGATTAGATTACGCATGGCTTAAAGAAAAAGGAATTGATATTATTCAAGAACTGTCGGGAGGAATATGGACTGACTATAATGAACATGACCCTGGTGTAACAACATTAGAACAGCTTTGTTATGCTTTAACTGAATTATCTTATAGAGCCGAATTTCCATTGAAAAATTTGTTGATGGAGCCCGGTGCTGATGAAATTAATCAAAATAAACAAGCGTTATATAAACCGGAAGCTATTTTCCCTTGTAATCCTGTTACACAAAATGACTATCGCAAATTAATACTTGATCGTATCTCCGCAATAAAAAATATCTGGTTTTTATCGCCGTGTAAACAATCAAAATCATTAATCAATGGACTTTATCAAGTTTTGATCTACGCGCCTAATGTTGATGAGTGTGATTGTGATGGAAGTCAGTCTGTTACAGAGATTAAACAGCAAGTCATTCAGTTATATAGTGCTCATAGAAATTTATGTGAAGATATTGGTGAACTCATTTTTTTAGAAGAAATTCCAACGGAAGTGTTTGCTAAAGTAAGTATTAATAGCTTACAAAATGCCAACACAATACTTGCTCAGCTTTACTTTCAAATAGCCATATTACTCGCACCTGAAGTTAAGCGTTATTCACTACAAGAAGCATTAGATCGTGGAGCATCAACCGGTGAAGTTTTTAATGGACCGCTTTTATTCAATGGTTTGATTAATGATGAATCACTTAAAAAAAAGATACTATGTATAGAAGTGAGTGAAATTATTAGCAAAATGTTAGTTGTTGAAGGCGTTATTAATGTACAAAATCTAAAAGTTTGTTTAACCATAAATAATAAAATTCATTGTTACCAAGATAAAGTCGATATAGCACCGGAAAATTATCTTAAACTGATGACAGGGTTAGCAAATAATCATTGTCAGCTTCCGATCAAACTCTATTGTAATGGTATAGAGGCAAATATTAATTCAATTGTCGTTGAACGTGAGCTTAAACGGCTTTATCGAGTCTATCGACGAACCTATAATTTAAATGCTGAATATTTACAAACTTACAAAATAACCGGTGCTACCTATATTGATCTAACTCGATACTACTCAATTCAGAATCAATATCCTGATGTTTATGGTATTAATCAATATGGTGTAGCGGATACAGAAAGTAATGCTCGTAAGGCTCAAGCAAAACAATTAAAAGGCTATTTACTCGTTTTTGATCAAATAATGGCTAATTATTTTTCACAATTAGCTAATGCCAGACAACTTTATTCTACAGAATTAAATTTGACACAAACTTATTTTTATCAGTATTTAGATCGTTACGTACCCAACATTGAACCGCTTTTAAAAAAAGGGGGGGGGATTAATGGCTATCATAGTGGATTACCAATTATTATCAAAGAACAAGATCCTTATGTAAAAAGACGTAATCGTTTTTTAAGTTTTTTACTGGCTATGTATGGTCAGCAAATCGAACCTATTTATGTGCGTTCAGAACAATGTGTTAATTATGATTTACATTTGTTAAAAGCACAACTTGGCTGGTTAAGACACTTGACTTCAGGTACACATAATCGAGGTAAAGGATTTGATTATTTAGGACCTATTTCCAAGAAAAACATGGCGGGAATGCAGATTAAAACTAGAATTCAATTAGGTATTGAAGAAAATTTCAATCGGCCTTTTGAACAGCATTGTACTGAACTCGGTGTTGAAATAGTAGAAAATAATGAAGATGCAACTTTAGGCAGATTAATGAATGTTTACTCAGAGGATATTTATGATAATGAATATACTGATTTATCTCAAAATATGAATGAAAAAGCATTTGTCGAGCAACAAATATCCAATAGTGAAGATTTATCAATTAATGGTGAAAAGTTGAGTGAAGGTTTTATTGATGCTGCTTCACGTTATGAAAATTACCAATTACGCACAAGAGAAAATAATTCAGAAATTATTCTTGTTTGTCAATCATCTAAATCAAATAATAATGATTGCTTTTTTATTGGGCAATATAAAAATTATCAACAAGCCCAAAAAAATGCTTTTGAACTGGTAGAAAAAATACAGAGCTTATATACCTGTGGCCATCAACTTTATTTGGTTGAGCATTTGTTATTGCGTTTTGGTATAGAAGGTAGTAGTGAAGATATTTCGATGCAACCAATACAAACAGAATCTGAACAGTTAGGGGATATTAGTGAACAAGCTGCATGCTTTAACTATAGTTTTTCGATGACCGTCGTGATTTCTGCGAGCCAGTCGCAACTTAATGATTTAGCTTACCGTGAGATGGTCATTGAAATAGTACAACAAAATACACCTGCACATATTTTAAATAGCTATTGCTTTTTGAATTTATATCAAATTCGCTACTTTGAGCGTATTTATTGGAAGTGGCGTCATGCACTTAAAAATAATGATCAAACGCTTATTCTTAAAATATCGCGAAGGCTGCGTCGTTTTTTGAGTGAACACACGTTTAATGATAATACAGTAACACCGGACTGATAAGTGGTAATAGCAAGTCAACATAAAATCAGAAAACAATCAATAGAAGTATTGGTTGACTCAGAAGAATTAGCGGTTCAATTACAATCCAAAATACCAGAGATTAATAAACGTTACTTGCTCTCAATTATTGAAACTGTTTTTAATGAAGTTGATACAACCGAGCAAGTGATCAAAGTTGATAAAATAAATATTGACTTGGGGTGGTTTGATGCAAGTGAACTGCAAGAAGATATTAATGAGTGTCTTGGTGATAAACTTCGCTTGACTTTACGTGAATTATTACTAGATAAGGCTTCAAGTTGCGATGTAAAAATCTTCGAAGAAAATCAAGATAAAATAAAGGTTATTAGAGAAGATATTAATATATCTCAAATTAAACTAGTTGAGCATTATTTATCTACAGGAACTCTACCATGGAGCTATCATCAAAGTGCTTATTTTAAATTAGATGATATTTTTTATGATGTTATTATTGATAATGCAAAAGCTTTTACTGAAAGTATTAAAAGGTATGGTCACCAGCAACAAGTCATTCAACGCATGGTTGCACAATTGTCGAGAGAAAACTTACGTCGTATTTTATATCTGTTAGAACCGGATGACTTTCTATTGATTACTACTTATATGAAAGAATTAAAATTAATTCATACAAGCAAGCCGGTGGTTAAACTTAGTATCGATTGGTTTGAAAAGCTTATTTGGATTTTGACCTTAACTTATAGTTTAAATCAAAGAGGTTCTTATTTTAATCGCCAGAGTTATGTGAAATCAGTTTTAGTTGGTATTGCTCAGCGTGAAGGAATTGAATACGGTATGTTATTAAAGGCATTGAGCTTGGGAGTGCAGAAAGTCGCAAGAAAAAAACCGTTAGGATCATCGCTTCCTGGAATTATTGGACGCTTAATTGAAACGCAACAGCAAAATAATAAAAGTTGGAATGAAAACGAGTTTTTCAATACTGAAATAGATAAGGGATATTCCATTAAAAAACATAATGAAAATAATAATTTATTATTCGTTGAGTTGGAAGGTTTTTTGTTGAAACGTCACGTCAACGAAAATCATATAGTAGAAGTTGACTATTTATGTTTGAGAAATAATGTTGAACAATTAAAACCAAAAGAGTATAAGTCAATTAAACTTTTGATTGCTCAGTGTCTGAAAAAGCATCCAGAAAATTCGTTTGCTTTTTCTATCAAGTTATTGCAACTATTTTCATTGACTAAATTGTTAAGTATATTTTCAGTTAAAGAAAAAAATCGAGTTAAAGAACATCTTAATGAAATAGTTGCTTATATCAATGTTTTAGATAACAAGCTGAAAAATGAGATAGAGCAAGAGTTACAGCTTGGTGTTGTTCAATATTTGCTCGCTAATTATACAAAGCCTTTTAAGCTAGATAAAATGTTATATACCGTACTTGCTAGTTATGCTGAGGTGAATCGGTTGAGGTTATCTCTTGTATATAAAAGTATTATTCAGCAAGCTAATCAAAATGATACATCTTTGAGTAGAGAGTTGGTGTCTAAACTCTCGAATGATAATCAGTGGAAAACAGAATATAAATCCTCTGTAAATAAGAATGTTTTTCAGTCTTATATAGCAAATAAAAAAATATTTAATAGTTATGATAAGTTAAGTTTGTTAGAGCATTATTTAAATGGTTATATTGTTTTTGATAATAATGAAAAGAAAGAGGGAAAGGGTGGAGCTTCGGTTAATGAGATACAATGTTTAAAGAGTATTGAGTTGATTATATCTTTGTTGTCCGCTTCTCAAATTAAATCATTAGTTGTACACCATAACAATGATAAACAAGTATTAAAAGCTTTAAGGTTAATTAATGGCTTATCTGAGGAAAATATCGATATTCTACTTAAGAAATTACTACCTCAATCATTATTAAAAAATACATTGTTTTTTCAATCAGTACATGAGTTGGCTGAACAGTTCTCTAATAAAAAACTATTCTTTTCTATTTTTTTATCTGAAATGATTAATAATCAGTTCGATGGCGATTGTATTGATCTGGATAGTATGCTGTCTGATGATAAGTATGCTGGTTCTATAAAAGTCGAAAAACTATTATTGAAAAATTCTTTTTTTACTGAAGATGTTAATGACTGGTCGCAATCTCAGTTGGAATCTGTGATTGTCGGTATATTAAATAATCAGTATGACAAACTTCCTAAACTATTTACTATTTCTTCATTGCTTGAGTTGTTAATGAAGAAGAAAAATGTAGGTGTAAGGTTGTTTTTTGTTGCTTTATACGAAGATTCAAAATTATATAGTCAATTACTAACAAATGTATCGAGTGATACGTATGAAGAAATAATTAAGGTCGTTCAACCTGAAGGTGCTCCATATTTAAATACCTTGATGCATGATTTGGAAACAGCGCCAATTGCTTATCGCTGTAGTCAAATTGAGTTGCGTAAAACATTTTTTGAAAAAGCAATGCAAATGCAATACCCTTTAACTGAAAAATTGTTTTATCAAATATTTTGCCAGCTTTACGCTAATGAAATATCAAAGCCGCTAGAAAAGCACTTAATCACTACTTCTAATAAATGGCATGAAAAAGCAGATTTTGATCACTCTATTGCCAATAGTTTTGAGCAGGCTGTTAATATGATTTGTGAAAAGCAAATAAGTCAAACGGCTATTGTTGATGGCAATCAAGAAAAAATAAATGAATTAGTTGAACAAAGTAATTCTATTTATCAATTTTTATTTGATTGTTTTTCTAAAGAGCAAATGAGTACATTCAAATTGACTCAAGCTACGCAACCTTTAATGAAAAAGTTATTTGAAAGACCAGAACCAAGCTTTCAACAATTAATTAAACAAAAAAATACGAGCTTCTCTATAAGGCAATTGTGGGTTAACCATCTACCTGAATCTATTTTAGCTCGTATTGTCTGGTTGTTGGCTCCGAATACGGCTCGTCAGCTATTAGAATATAATGAGATTTTAATGGGTGCTTTAACGAAATATATTAAAAACACCAATCATCAAATACTTGATCGCTCTAAATTCTGGTTGTTTTTACTTGAATTTTTAGCCAACAAAAAAACAGTTCAGTTTAATTTGGAAAGGTTCGTTTTTGAATTTTTTGGATATGCAAAAAATATCAGTCATCATGATTTACCACCTTTTAATAAAAAAACAATATCTAATGACTCTGATTTAATTAATAAAAAGAAAAAAATGAATGGCGTCAATTCAGGGGTTGCTTTAGTTGAATCGGTTAAAGCGAGTGCCAGGCGTTCAGGTCAACAGGCATTACTATCATTACTTAAGAAAAGAACCGAACAATTGCTTGATGTTTTTTGTCAGGGAAAACAAATTGATTTGGTTATGCGTGAAATAAGTAACAAAGATAAAGAACAAATTAATTCGAGTAAAAAGAGAAAGCGGCCTGTTAGCTTAAATAATGATGAAGTAGAACTAGATGATGTCTTGTATGTTGAAAATTCAGGACTGATATTAACCGGTGTCTTTTTGCCTCACTTGTTTAACTCATTAAATATGTTAGTTACTAATGAGGATGGTCAATCTCAGTTTAAAGATGATTTAACCATTAGCCGAGCTGTTCATTTATTACAGTATCTAGTTGATGGTTCGGTTTGCACTCCTGAACCATTACTCATTTTAAATAAATTAATGTGTGGGCAAAGCCCTGAATTTGTTGTGGAGCAAAGTATTGTTATCAATGAACAAGAAAAAGCTCTTTGTGAACAATTGTTAAAAGCGCTTATTAGCCGTTGGTCGAGTATTAATAACACTTCAATTGTAGGACTTCAGGAAACATTTTTTCAGAGAGAAGGTAGATTGATTAAAACTAGCGATGGGTGGCGATTAAAAGTACAACGTAAAACTGTTGATATATTACTAGAGCAAATTTCTTGGCGAACATCGATTATATCAGAAGCTTGGATGTCTGAACCTATTCATGTTTCTTGGCAATAAAGTGTTATTTGTAATTTGATAACGGATTATTTTGGAGTTTAAATATGTTAGACAACATTCAATCAAATGCTTGTGCATTACCTGAACAAATAAATACACATGCTAATATTGTCAATATAAATACTTTACACCAAGAATTAGATTGGTTAGAGCAAGTGATTAATCAAGTCATCTGCTCTTATTTAAAGCAACAAGGACATGAAAGAAACTGGTTTGATATTCCGCTCCCTGTTTTAGATAAAAGTAGTATTTATGCAGATTTTATAGAGTGTTTTTCTCTTAATATTTATGAACGGTTAGTTGTTGCTCTTGCTATGGCTCCACATTTTAAGCCGGAATTACTCGATATATTTTTTGGATTAAATGCACTATATGATAGAAATTTTACTGAATTCGGTGGTGTTACGAACAAAGCCTTTAGCGGCTTTTTACCAACAGGGCAAACGGTTAAGTTTTTAATCAGCAGTAATAACCCTGAATGGTTTAATATTGCTATGGAATTATTGGAGCCAACACATGTATTGGCTATTGAACAAGTAATTTCACTTAATTCGTCTGATAGCCAGCTTCCAATATCTAGCGGTATTGTGAGTTTGTCGGAACAATGGCTGCATTACTTTATGACTGGAAAAAAAGTCAGGCCAGAGTTAAGTCATGACTTTCCCGCTCAACCAATCACTACTCCGCTAAATTGGGCAGACTTAATTCTTGAACATTCGGTAATGAAACAAATTAATGAAATTAAATCTTGGTTAATTCATGGTGAAACGTTAATGAATCAATGGGGACTTAATAAAAAAGTTAAACAAGGTTATCGAACTCTATTTTATGGTCCACCAGGTACCGGAAAAACATTAACTGCATCTTTGTTAGCCAAGTCGACTGAAAGAGAAATTTATCGAGTGGACTTATCAATGATTGTTTCCAAATATATTGGAGAAACAGAAAAAAACCTTTCAAGAGTTTTTGATGTGGCCAGTCATAAAGATTGGATCTTGTTTTTTGATGAAGCCGATGCGTTATTTGGCCAACGGACTGAAGCAACAACATCGAATGATCGTCATGCCAACCAGCAAACTGGTTATTTATTACAACGTATAGAAGATTTTCCTGGTGTGGTTATTTTAGCCACTAACCTTAAGTCAAATATTGATGAAGCTTTTACTCGTCGTTTTCAATCAATGATCCATTTTGCTATGCCAACTGAATCATTGCGATATCAGTTGTGGCAGCAGGCTTTTCAGGGAGTTTGTGAGCTAGATGATTCTATTGATTTGTCAAAAATAGCTAAAGATTATGAATTGGCTGGTGGTGCAATTATAAATGTTTTGCGACATTGTGCATTGGCAGCGATTAGCCGTGGTGATCGTTGTGTTAAAAATCAGGATTTAATGATAGGGATCCGAAGAGAGTTTAAAAAGGATAACCGGACAGTCAGGATTCTTTGAAATAAAATTGTATAGATATTGATAATTAGGAGTCATTACTATGCCTAAACTGATTCAAAAAAAATGTTCTTGTGAACAAGAAGATGGATTTAATTCTTTAACACAGCTAAAAAACAAGTTGGTATTACAAGATAATCGTAATTCAACTATTCAAGCAAAGGCTTTTCCGTTATTAGGAAAGCCTCAAATTATGCAGCTAGCAAAATACCAAAGTAAATCAGATGATGAGTTCACCGTTGATGTTGATGCCGGTGCTTCAGGCGTTTTTGCTCAAGCAGAAAAAAGTGGTGAAGAATTTGCAGCTTCTTCTCTTGAATATTCAACGTTTCACTATACGGATGCTAAAAATGGTGGGACAGTTGCTACAAAAGTGCCAATGGCAACTCAAACCAACACAATGCATGCATACCCACAACGTGGTGGTGTTGGTAGTTTAATGTTGGCGGAAGCCATGACTTATTTAAATGGCCGGAGGATCAGTTATTTTCAACCTGATGCCATGATGAGTAGTGGTGGCAATGCGATGAACGATATGATTCCTGGTACATCGCGAAGTGCTGCTTATATGGAGCAATTAATTGAACAAACCGATAAAAAATCGAGTGGTTGTAGTTGCTGGGAGTCTTTTAAAGGTTTGTTTACTTGTTGTGCACCTAAAAAGAAACCTCAAACAGAAAATAGTCGACTGCTTGACGATGAGCAACAGGATGATAGCGTCAGTACTTATCCTGCTAAGGAAGTTGACTATGAAGAGGCACAAGAAATTCTAAGTACGACTATCAGTAATAAATTTAACCGTATATAACTTGCTTGGTAATATAAAAATGAAAACTTCGATAGGAAAAGAAGGAATTAAAGGTTTTGATAATGCAGCGGTTGTCAGTAAGCCTTTATCAGGACGAATTTTGCAAGATAATCGTAGCCTCTCATTTCAAACCAATACACACAATAATAAGTTGAGTAACACTTATTCATTGTTAGCAAAGACGCAAGGTGAAATCACACAAGCCGTACCCTTGAATGGTGGAACTCTACAAAAAGTTGTTATACCTGCGGTGACTGATGACGAAGAAAATATTGATACGAATGAAATTAATTTTAAGCAGTTTATTCAACAATTGATAGAAGATGGGAATTCAAAGCGGCTAATGTATATTATCAAATATATTTTGGCTCATGTTTCGGATGAAGAAGGCACTTTACTTTTAGACATTATTTCTCAGGAAACGGGCAAAGTATTGCCTAAAACAGCCGTTGAAGATATCGATATGAGAATTGAAATTTTCAAGCAGGCACTTTCAAGTAAAGAATTTTCTGTTTTAGTTTCATTGCTTCAGCGAAACACACAAGTTAGAGCCGAAGAGTTATTAACACTAAAAGATCCTGGTAAAGTCAAAGAGTTAATGAGCAAGTGGCAGCAACAAGAACTTGATTTTAAATCAGATCCTGTCAGAGGCGATTGGGGAAACTCTGTTCAATTAGCTCAACCGCTAATCGACTTAATTAACAGTGTATTAAAGCATGGTATTTTAAGTCCTGAAGAAGCACAAAAAAGAGGGTTAGCTCCTGTTAGTAGTGTTGATAAAGGGGTTAGCGATAAAATTTCGGTTAATACTTTTGCAAGTAAAACTAGAGACTTGAAACGTGCACGTGAAATAGCGGTAGAATCGATGAGTATCAGTCAGCGAGGCAGTGCCAGTGTAAGTACAGAAAGACGTGATGATAGTTTATTATCAAAGTTACCCAGGTGGGAAGATATAGAGCTGTCTTTAAGTGAGGTAGAGGAGATTAATAAAAGTACAGAGTCTATGCTTTCTATGAGAAAAGCCGTTATTGATCATACAAAAAGAAATAAAGCGATACAAATATATAAGCAAGCACTCCAAGGTCCTTTAAAGGGAGCAATAAATACCAGAACCAGAGGGACTATTATGGCCATACTGGATCAGTCAACTACTGGAAAAAGTTCGACAAATGTCAGTATTGAAACCGGTAAACCTGTTGAAGACAGTTCTCAAGAAGTCAGAAAAACCACGCCTCAAATTAGAACCGGGCATATCCAAACTTTGTTAGTACCCGATTTTATCCGACCTTATTTTGACTATATTGTTAACCCGGCCGATATACCAATCCGATTTGTCGGCAGTAAAGAAGTATCTGCCTATTATAAAAGTCCTCTCGGTGATATTGAATTGGATACGGTTGTTGCACCTGATTATGTTGAGTCGATTGCTCAGCATTTGGTTGAACATGAAGTGATATCAACTCATGTTATGACGACGAATGCACGACGTTATGCTGTGCCACCTGACTTTGATGAAGAAGCTGCACAGAAAGAATTAGACGAGATGAGTGATTTTGATGATCTGGATTATTTAAATGATTTGATTTAAACCGAATAATAAGAGTAGAGAGATAGCAGCCGTGAATACATCAAAAGCAGAACCCGAAAGTCCTCAGTTTTATTCGACGACGGATCAATTTTCGCAATCGAAAAATGATGTAGGAAGAGGATTTGAATTAGTTGATAACCGATCTAAATCCGTTCTATTGCAAAAACAACCGTTTGTAGCGAAATTACCGATTCAGTTTAAAGTTGATAAATATCGTGCAGGCGCCTGGTTTTCAAGTTTTGATCCTTATAAAACCTTTGCGACAAAAAAAGACGCAACGGCTTATGATCGGCAACTCAAAGCTCAAGGACGAGAACAATTACGTGCTCGGGTTCCAACACTTTACACTTACACTCATACCAAGCCAGCCAACAAGTTAAGTTTTGCCCTGCAAGGCCCTCATACGGTGGCACATCGCGTTATACTACAGTCTTTGATTAATGCGACTAACGTAGCTGAAGTTTTTACTATTTTTGATGAACAAGTATTATCACCGCAAGATGTTGATGACATTATTTTTTCAGATGAAACGCCCGACTCAGGAAGTTTTTCGCAAACCATAGAAGACCGTTTACAACGATTCTCTGATGATTATGATACGCTTTATGATGAAATCATGAATGAGTTTAACGCACCTTCACCTGATTTGATTAAAGTCAAACATCTCACTAATCAATTATTAAATATGGATCCTTATGCTGTTTATTCTTGGAAAACAACGGCTAAAGCATCATCTAAAAGTTTAAAAGGAAAAGGAGAATCTGTCGTTAATCCTACCTGGGATAATTTATATGATAAACCTCCTTCTAGTAGTTTCCGTGATACAGATAATTTGAACTCTTTTGTCGATTCTCGCAAGAGTTTATTTCAGTCAAATTTTTAACAGGTTGAACAGTAAAATATTTTAACAATTATAATGGAGTCAAACATGGAATTGAATAAGCAGTATTGGAACAAGTTAGTTTTTATGGTGTTGTTTTTTATCGGTCTTAAAGCATCGATTAGTTTTGCCTCTGGCGCAGCTTCTTCTAATTGGAGTGTTAATAAGCAACAAATAATGCTAAGCACCAATAGCGGCACGCCAGCAACATTTTTTGCGAAAGGTATTATTTACGAACCTATTCCTATTGGCTTTAGTGATGGAAGTACCTTTGTTGATGTCTATCATAAAGAGTGGCGAGCTTTGTATAAAAGAGATATTCCCATTCTTCGAGCAATGGGAGTTAATAATATTCGTGTTTATGGTTTTTTTGGTTATCCACCAACTTATGGGCAAGATAAAAGTTTGTCTAAAGAAAAAAATATTTTCAATACGCTGAAAGAAAATTATAAAAATTGTATAAATAGTACAACGGGTGAACCGCTTAGCGATCAAAGTCAATGTGTGAGTTATTGGGATAAAGCGCCCTGGGATCATCGTGAGTTTTTAGATGAATTGTGGAATGATGGTGTTGACCCTATTTATTTATTAGCAGGTATTGATAATGAGTCGATTGGTTTGTTTTTTCCGAAGGGGACTAAAAAAGGAGGAAATACCCAGCCGACAACCGGCACTGTTGGCTATTTGGGGTATAAAAACTATCAGAATTTTTATACTAATTTAATTGCTTGGTTGGGAAGAAAGTATGGTGATCATCCTGCACTATTAGGTTTTGCTTTGTTTAATGAAAAAAATGATGGTCGTTGGGATAATCCAACATTTTGGAATTTGATCAATGGTTATGCTAATCAAATTCATGGTGATGAAAACTTTAATGGAAAGCTTGTTGGTTTAGCTTTGCAAACTTCAGCGGCAGACGTCAAAAAATACATGAGTAATACTTATGTTTTAAAATCGAGTGTTGATTTTTGGGGAGTAAATCTTTACCCAGTTTCTAACTATGGAGATAAATATGCGACTTACGTTAAACAAAACCCAAATAAAGCGAAGCCACTAATGGTGACTGAGTATGGTGCGCTTAGTGTTACTCATGATCCTGATGTTGCCGGTTGGCCTGGTTGCGGAAGTAGTTGTCCTGTAGGTAACGAAACCGCTACAAATGAAAAGAATGCCAGTAAAGAAATCATTAAAAATTATCAAGCGGTCAATAACGCGAGTTATTCATTTTTTAATGGGTTCTACTATTTTGAATATAGTGATGAATGGTGGAAAATGAAAAAGCCGGGTACAGGTAAAGCAATTACTGATGAAAATACTGAGCACTTATGGATTCATGATTTAGGTAATGCGAGTGGTGGTGGTGATTCTGCCAGTGGTTATTGGGATGAAGAATGGTGGGGTGTCTTAGCGGCACAACGAACGGGTTATGATGTACAGTCGTTTCAACGTAACAGTTATAAAAATAACCATACGGCGTGGATTGATGGTGCACAATATTATAAAACCCCTCTTGACTATTTAATTCCAAGAGATCAATTACTTACTTTAACACAGTTATACACTAACGATAAAAATAAGACTTTAAGTGATGTTCCAACCCAATGGACTCTCACTTTAAGTAATATGACTCCTGCAACGACGGTAGCTGCTCTTTATGCTTATGAAAGTCAACCTCAACCGAATCAGGTTTATCAAGCTACGTATAAAGTGGGACCAGGACAAAAGGCAGCAATGGCTTTACCTGCTAATACTCAATCATTAATTATTTATAATGCAGAACAAGATAGTTGGATTCCTATTTGTAAAAATATAGCGAGTAAGCTGGCTAATAATAATGGCGCAACTCTTTATGTGTCTAAATCTTCGAGTACGTATGTGTGTGGTTTTACAAAACCAACACCACCTAAATATAGCTGTAGCAATTTGACCACACAATATCCTGTTTATTGTCAGGCTATACCGGGAAAAGATTATGGACCAGCATTAACTTGGGGATGCGGAGCTGGTGGTGTTAATTGCGGAATTATTGCTTCTGGTGGTCTATATTCGAGCTGTTCTGGAGCAGAAAAATTTACTTGGATGGCTTCTCGTTATTACCATTTACAAGCAAGTCCAACTGCTTCTGATTGTTCTTTTGGTGGGGTAGGAGCCTTAGCAACTCAATAATCGATAACAATTCAATAATCGATATGATGAGTATCCGTTATATTTATCACAATTTGGGTATTATTTTTTTGTTGATTAAAATTAATGACAAAACATTTAAGGATGAGATATGAATAAATTTACTAAGCGAGAACAAACGGAAAATTTAAATACCGTTAATCAGCGTAAGGCAAAAATTGCTTTACAAGATAATAGAAGTGCCAGTATTCAATGTCATTCAGAAAGGCCTTTACAAAGAAATAATACGGGGTTACCTGATAATTTAAAAAGTGGCATGGAAAACTTATCTGGAATGAATTTAGATCATGTTAAGGTTCATTATAATTCATCCAAACCAGCAGCGGTGCAGGCTCACGCTTATGCCCAAGGTAGTGATATTCATTTAGCGAGTGGTCAGGAAAAACATTTACCTCATGAGTTGGGGCATGTGGTGCAGCAAGCACAAGGACGTGTCAAACCAACAACCAATGTAGGAGGGGTAGCTGTTAATGATAATGAGGCGCTCGAAAGTGAAGCAACCAAAATGGGAAATCAAGCATTGCAAATGCAATCTAAAAATTCATTGTCAGAAAACGCCGCTAAACCAACAAGCTTGCAAACTGATATGGCAATGCAATTAATTTCTCAAACACAAGATGCGATTGAAAGCAATCGCTGGGACACCGCTCAGATGAGTTGGAATCAAGCGGTTCAGAAAAATACTGATGATGACTGGGCTTCAATTCAAAGAGTTGCTTATGACTATACGCAGTCAAGAATGGGAGGGACAGACGGAATTGCACAAAGAGTCGAAAAAAGTACCTGGGAAATGATTTCTGATGCTTTAACACTTTCTGGAATTCTTGCAACCGCGGTCAGTACGATTGCCAGTTTAGCTAAAGCATCTGGTTTTGGTTGGATTATTCCTGTGGTAATGGCGCCACTGGCAAAATTTACAACGAGTATGTTGGCTACGTGGGGAAAAACTGATGATGAAGAAACAAAAGAGCAAAAAACTGTTGCGGCGGTAACCGCATTGGTTGGTGCTTTGGCATCGGGTGTATTGGGTGTTGTTGCTGCCACCGATGATGAAAATGCCGAAACTTATAAAATAATAGCCACTTTAGTGACGTTAGCGATTATGACTGTGTTGGAGGTATTGCGGGTAAAGTTTTTAGACCGAGAGTCTATTTATAAAGTGGTGTGGGATAAGGTTAAGTCATTGCGCTCTGGTGGTGAAGGAGAGAATTCTGCTTTGTTAGCTTAGGTATTCAATTGTGTTGTGCCTTATTTTATATTTTGAATGGAGAGAGTGAAAGATGCCTGAATTTTCCAAGCAAACTGCACAGTCAAAAAATAATCATCCGGTTGCGGCTCATAAAGCTGCCTCGCATACGGTGTTGGAAGACAATCGAGCTTCCAGTATACAACGTATGGCTATAGCCCCCTCGCCATTACAATCGGTCATGGAACATGATGTAATGCAGCGCGAAGTGATTGGGGGAGAGCTCGATGAACTACGCTTGTTTTTTGACCGCGAAATTATGCAAATTGGTTCACCTACTTCTGATCGTAACCGAAAAGTTTTTCAAGATGCGGCTAAGCTGGATAGTTTAGCTGCGGCTAAAAAGTATATTAGTGAATATATAGAGAGCGTAAAAGCGTTTATTGAAACTGAATCGTTAGATCCTGAGTTGCAAGGTGTTGATAAAGCACAGCAAAGCTTAGCTCGACCTGATACACATTATACTTTTTCCGATCTTAAAGATCTTGGGCTAGATGATCGAATGAGTAAAATAATGGAATTAAGTGGTCAGTTTGCAATGACCGATTTTGAGCAGGAACGTTTAGACCGAGCGAGTGATGAGCGTGCTTTAGTACCTTTTTATCGTTATCATAAATTTCCAGATGATCCTAGTTCTAGAGCAATGGTTACGGGTGGCTTTTTTAATAAATCAATGCTGTCTAATGATGAAACTGGAGATAATTTTCATAATGCCACTGTACGTAAAATTTTGAAAGAAAGGAGTCAATCTTTTGGGGTTTTATCGGGTCCTGAAACATCAATTGAAGAGCGGACTAAAAAAGCAAAAAGAATGGAAAAATTTCAAGCTAGTGCAAGGAATACGCCCTTCATTGCAACCACTACCGATTGGGATTATGCTGCCAGTTTATTTCAAGAGTATCCTCCGGGACCTGGACAAGTCGCATCCATTTTAACCATTTTAGGACCACTTGAAAATGCCTTTGATTTTGAAAGAGAGTTTGAGCGATTAGCTGTTGGAGAGTCACTGAATAATTATAGAACGTCTGAACACAGAGCTAAAGATGCTCAGCAAGCAGAGTTTGGCATACCAGATATGTTTATCCCTGTAACTGGTGTGAGTCGTTTAGGATTTCGTATTGCCAATGTAACCATGTTTAATGAAGTGATGTTGGCAAGTTCTAGTGATAATTCATTAGCTGACTCATATTTTTCTAAACTCACAAAAATTGATTTAACTGGATTAAAATTTACACCCAAGCTTGTACAAATGATGTTTGAAATTTTAGACACTGGTGCATTAAAAAATTTACGGACAATTTATGTAAAAGAAGATCAACTGCCCCCATTGGTTATTCAGAATTTACAAAGATACGTTAAGGTTGTTGTTCAACCGTCATGATCAACTATAAGAAAAGGGACAATAACAAAATGTCAAAACAATACCCAATAACACCTGAGCGTTTAAAACATTTCATTCAACTTTCTGAGTTATTACTGGATGAAAGTGGACTGAATGAAGCGCTTGCAAAGACTTACTTTCAAATTATTATTGAGCAATCGCCTGATTCCTATGGACCTGGTGATGAATATACTCAGTTTTTAGCTGATACAACAGATGGTCATCCATTAGATGCCATTTTTGCAGTGATGGATCAGGTTAATCAGAATCAGGTTAATCAAGAGCAAACAGATAACACGCTGGATGTATTCTCTGGGTTGATTGCTGGAGATAGCACACTTGCACCAATCGTTAATAATATTATTATACTTTGGTACAACGGCTATTTAAATAATTGTTATCCCCCTGCAAAGTATTATGCTGAAGCATTGGTTTGGAAAGTAATTCAAGCTAATCCACCAGGAATTACTGGTCCTTATTATGGTCACTGGGCTTATCCACCAGAGCAACAAATCTCAAAACCTGAATCTTAAAAAGGCGTTTATATGAATAAGAATAAATATGATGTCGCTATTGTTGGTGCTGGAATTGCCGGCTCATTAATTGCACATCGATTAAGTCAGTCAGGATTAAAAGTATTGATTATAGATGCTGGAGATAAAGCTTACTTTGATCTTAAAACTGGTATGGATCAGCGACAAGAATTATTAGATCGCTTTTATATTAACCCGGTTAAAATGCCTAATTCGGCATTCCCAGATTTGGACTATGCACCAAGCCCAACGCAAACAACACTCAATAAGTATTTTGTACAAAAAGGTCCACAACCTTTTCAGAGTACTTATACACGTATGGTTGGAGGAACAACTTATCATTGGTTGGGAACTGCATTAAGATATGTACCCGGCACATTTAAAGAAAAAACTTTATTTGGCCGAGGGGCTGACTGGCCTATGGATTATCATGAGTTGGAAAACTGGTATTGGGAAGCAGAAAAAGCGATTGGTGTTGCAGGAAACAGTGATATTGATTTGGGAGCACCACGAAAAAAAAATCAACCTTATCCAATGCCTGAAATTTTACCAACCTATAATGATCGTGTTGTTCAACAGGCAACAGAAGGGATGATGTTTGAAGGTATGCCAGTTGAGTTTAATACAACACCACAAGCAAGAAACTCAATACCTTATCAAGATAGACCTCCCTGTGCGGGTAGTGCCAACTGTATTCCTATTTGTCCTATTCAAGCAAAATATGATGCTAGTGTTCATTTGAAATGGGCTTTAAATCCCAAGCTCATGCCGGGAAGTTCAAGTGAGGCTGTGGCTGCAACCGCAATGTTTAAAAGTGTTTTAACACAAGTTAACACTAATGCAAAAGGTCAGGTTGCTAGTTTAACGGTGAAACAGCCTGACGGTAGTGAAGAAAGTGTTTATGCGAAGCAATTTGTATTGGCAATGCACGCTGTAGAAATTCCTAAGGTGCTTCTACTATCTGCTAATGAATCTTATCCTGATGGTATTGCTAATGGCAGTGGTGTTGTGGGGCGATATTTAATGGATCATGATGTTAAAATAACCTGGGCACAATTGAATACACCACTTTATCCATTTCGAGGTCCACAAAGCACTTGTGGGGTTGAATCATTACGCTCGGGAAATTTCCGAAAAAATAGAGCGGCTTATCGTATTGAGCTACAAAATACCGGAGCAAGTTGGGCGGCGGGCGCACCGTTTTCTAATGTGATTGAATATGTTAATCAGGGATTGAGAGGAAAGCAGTTGAGAGAAAAGTTAGCTTGGGATGTGAGTACACAAATTGAGTTGAATGGGCTAATAGAGCCGGAACCCGATTTTAATAACTACGTTAAACCCTCGGCAACCTTGCTTGATCCTTTTGGTATACCAAGACCAGAAATTCATTATAAAATTGGTGAGTATTCCGAAAAAGGGGCAGAATCATTTTTTAATATTACCCACCAAATATTTAAAAAGTTGGGAGCGACTCAAATTCATCAAGTACCCGGTTGGTTTGGTGCGGGACATTTGATGGGAACTTTGCGCATGGGAAATAATCCTGAAACATCTTGTTGTGATGGTTATGGTCGAGCTCATCAGCATAGTAATTTGTTTTTTACCGGTAGTGGTTTATTTCCAACGGTTGGTTCTGCTAATCCTACACTCACTATTGCTGCGGTATCTTTACGTACAGCAGAACATATTATACAAAACTTTCAATCAGTATCAGCATAGATTGTTTGAAGAGAGAAGCTAATGAATAATGATATAACACTTGATGCTTGTTTATCTAAAAAAGAAATTTCTAGCCGAGATGATTTAATTGCACAATTGTCGGTTGCTGCAGAATTAGAGCAGGGATTATGTATACAGTACTTGTTTACCGCTGCTTCATTAAAAGATTCAATTGAAGAAGGTGGTTTAACCTTAGAAGAATTAAATTATGTCAGAAAGTGGAAAGCCAATATTTATTTAATTGCGGCACAGGAAATGCTTCATCTTTCACAGGTTGCGAATATCGTTTCGGCACTTGGTTTTGGCGTTAATTTAAATCGTCCTAATTTTCCGCAAAGTCCTACTTATTATCCGACAGATTTACCGTGGGGGTTATGGCCTTTTTCTCCTGAGACAATTATTTTATATGCACTTTACGAAAGACCCGCAGGGAGCTTGCAGGTTTCTCCTGATTGGTTGCTCAAAGAGAGTGCTATGAATTTGTTGTTACAAGAGGATTTAAAAAGTAAAGATCCTTTTGGTTTTTTGCCACAGCATTTTAAAAGACCAGAAAGTACTCGCTTTGAAACCATTGGTGAGTTATATGCGGCAATATCTAAGGGAATTGCAGAGTACCATGGCAAGTTAGTTATCGGCCCAGCAGAAGCACAGGTGAAAGGGGGGGATGTTGACTTACCACAGTTAATGCAAATATTTAGTCGGCAGGATGCACAAGAGGCAATAGAGCTGATAGTGGTGCAAGGGGAAGGGTGTCCCATTGATAGACAGGATAGCCATTTTGGAATGTTTAAACAGATTTATGAAGAATATATTTATTTAAAACAGAAAAGAAAAGCTTTTATACCTGTCAGAGATGTTCAGTCAAATCCTTTATCTCGATTGCATCTTGATAATACTTTTCCGGGTTGGCGACTTATTGATGATCAATACACTGCTGCTATTAATGACTTAAATTCAAATATTTACCGTTTAATGTTAATGATGATTTATCGTTTGTTTACATCACCTGAACTCACTATTCAACAACGCCAAATATTGGTGCAAACTTTTTTAAGAATAATGACAACCATTATTAAACCTTTGGGTGAGTTGTTGACTCAACTTCCTATGGGCGATGATGGATCTGCGGGAGTTGCTAAGAGAGCTAAGTTTGCAGGACCCAGTTTTGAAATGGATAGTGTACTGAGTTATATGCCATATCCAAAAACAAGTTGGTGTTATATGAAAGAAGAGTTGAACCGATTATACGAATGTGCAAACACTTTAGCAAAAGCATATCCATCTATCAAAATTGTCAGCTCTGTGGCTAATAACATTAAACGTTTGTCTGAACAGTTTGTATTTTGAGACTACAAAAAATCAATGGAGATAAAGCGTGTTTTAAGTGCGTAAAAATATAAAAAATAGCTTTTTTGTATAATTAAAAAATAATTATTTTTATCTTTAAAAATATATCAAAACTAGATTTTAAAAAATAAAACTAGTGACTATACTCTTCTCGCATTTCAACTTATTCAAGTTTTAATTTGCAAAAAAATTGAAGTATAAACTTAATTAATCACGGAGAGTAAAAATGGCTTTAATTGATATTTTAGTGACAGTAAATGGTGAGCAATTAGCAGCGCAAATTAGAGACGGTTCACTTAAACCAGGTTCAATCGACAGTCCTACCAATTTAGGTTCGTGGCAGTCTTCTGATGTCTATATTTCTATGACAGCTCAAAATAACTTTGTTGATAATGATGAAGGAAAGTCTGAGCTGTCAGTTAAAGCGAATTCTGGAGATGCTGTTCGTTGGACAATGACAACTTTTGATGAAAATACAGACAATACTGCCTTTCTTTATGACGGTCATTTCAATCCATCAACGGGCATTACTAATTTAACTTATTTTAATATGCACACCAGTTCTTATTTACCTTCAGGTTCTAACCCTAGAGGCGGCGTCCAGCTTTTCCACAATAATACTTATGTTGCTCAAGGTAATATTATAGAGTCTAATCAAACCATTCAATACACTTTATCATTCCAATTGGTAGATAATACAACTGGTAAAGTTTTGGGCTATTTCACTTGGGACCCCTTCATTAAAGTTTCTGCTTAATTAAAAAGGATGAAGGTTTTGTGTAAATAAAAACTCGCTTCCTTATAAAAACAAAAAGGCCATAAGGCCTTTTTGTTTAAATGAGCTAAAAGAATTAAGTTTGTGCCGCCTTTTTCTGATCGCCTTTAATAAAAAAGCTAATAATATAAACAATTAAGCCAATCATAAAGACAACACCAGCAGCTTCTCTCAACCAATAAAATGCCGCAATTTTATCTTGTACCACCATAAAAGGCAGTCCATCTTCAAAACGTTGTAGCCACACTTGTAAAATACCCGCTCCAGTTAAAAATAAAGTAATGAATACCATTGATATGGTCATTAACCAAAAAGACCACATTTCTGTAAATTGTGCTCTATGATTCATTGCATTACCCTGGCCGCGCAAAAATGGCATAGCATAAGAAATAATGGTGATTACAATCATGACATAGGCACCATAAAAAGCCATATGGCCGTGAGCAGCAGTAATCTGTGTGCCATGAGTGTAAAAGTTGACTGGTGATAAGGTATGCAAGAACCCCCAAACGCCAGCACCAAGAAAAGCCATTACACCTGTTCCCATAGCCCAAAGAACGGTTGCTTTATTGGGGTGGTCTCGTTTGCGTTTACCAACAGCACCAAAAGCCAGTAAGGTCATCATAAAGAATGGTATGGGCTCTAGTGCTGAAAAAATCGAACCTAATGGTTGCCAATAGTCTGGTGTACCTATCCAAAAATAATGATGACCTGTTCCTATAATGCCAGTAATAAAAGACATTGCGATAATTATGTAGAGCCATTTATCGACAACCTCTCTATCAATTCCGGTTGTTTTGATGAGTACATAGGCGAGAATTGCGCCCATTATTAATTCCCAAACACCTTCAACCCATAAATGTACTACCCACCACCAAAAATATTTGTCTTTGACAAGGTTGGCTGGATTGTAAAATGAGAAAAGAAAAAATACTGCAAGACCAACTAACCCTGTTAATAGTACAACATTAACAACGGTTTTTCTGCCTGGTAATACTGTCATTGCTAAATTATAAAGAAAACCTAAGCAGACAATAACAATACCAATTTTGGTAATTGTCGGTTGCTCCAGAAACTCTCGTCCCATTGTGGGTAAAAATTCATTTCCTGTTATTTGGGCTAATGTTGCGTAAGGTACGGCTAGGTAACCGACGATTGTTAGCGCTCCAGCAATGAGAAAAATCCAAAATAATGCGATGGCTAACTTAGGACTATGTAACTCTCTTTGCGACTCTTCTGGTACCATGTAATAAGCGGCACCCATAAAACCGAATAATAACCACACAATAAGTAAGTTTGTGTGGACCATGCGAGCTACATTAAAAGGAATTTCTGGAAATAAAAAATCTCCCCAAACATATTGTAAACCCATAATTAAGCCAAAAATTATTTGGCCAACAAACAAACCAATTGCAGCAATAAAGTATGGCTTGGCAACGATTTGAGATTGATATTTCAAAGTATTTTGCATTTTGCTATTCCCCCATTTTAACCTTGAATATTTGGTGGCCAGCCTGCTGCATCAATTTCACTTGAATATTTTAGAAACTCGGCAATCGCATCGAGTTCTTCTTCAGTTAAATTGAATTGAGGCATACTACGGCGACCGGGAATTCCATTAACAGGTCGACTTTTCATGAAGGCTTTAATTGCTTCTTTTGATTTGCCAAAACGTTGATAAACATTACCCAATTCAGGTGCATAGTAAGCTCCTTCACCTAGTAATGTATGGCAGCCAATGCAATTATTATCTTCCCAGATTTTTTTGCCTAAAATAACTTGCTCGGTTAAAGCCTGGCGGTTGTCAGTTTTGGGTAATTCTTTATTGGTATGCCAAGTTAAGCCAAGGAATAACAAGATAAAAAACAAGCTCCCACCAAAGTAAATGTTGCGGGCCATGCTTTTGCTAAAAACTTCGCTCATCGCTTTCCCTCCCCTGTTAGTCAAGAATGAACAATGCCATACTATGCTTAAGAAAATTTTGGATATTGATATGGATCAGATGAAATCAGGTAAACCCCTAATAATTGAAAACTTACTTTAAAACTAAATAATAACAATAAAACTATTAGGGGTTTAATGAATCTAGAATAGTTTGCTGGATTAAGGTTCGAGTGGTGGTGAGTAAGACGATGATATACGTGGATAGCTTCGTTGCCAAAAAACAGTCCCTTTAGTTTTAGCTTTGGCAACAATTAAAAGGTTATCTGCGCTTTCTATTAATGATTGTGGGGATGCTTTTTGTTTTGGGGCTCTTATTTCTGCTCCAAAGGTAGCACTAATGGTTTCTTTATAATCATTTTTTTCAAAGTTGAGTTCATTCACTGCTTGATGAATTCTATCAACAAAATTATGAATTTCTTTTTTATTATCTAATGTAGCAGCAATACAAAACTCATCGCCACCAAAACGACATAATAAATCAAAATGGCGAAGCTGCATTCGAATACAGTTAGCTACCATTTTTAATACATTATCTCCTTGAATATGTCCAAATTTATCATTAATTGATTTGAAATCATCTAAATCAATCATAATGACAACAAGTAATTTTTCTTCTCGATCAGCTCTAAATAACTCTTGATCCAACCGTGGTAAAAACTCACTGTAACGTAAAGTGCCTGTGAGCTTGTCTATGGTTGCATCTCTAAAGTAAACAAAGTTTTTATGTGAAACAATTAAAGTTAAAATGATTGATACGATAATAAGGGCTTTGGGGGTATAAAGTTTTATGCGATTAAAGTTTTCAGGCTGAAATAAGTCGATAGCAATATCAATACTACCAAATGTTGTGTACATCACAATAATCGTTGTCATTAACTTAGCATAAGTTAACTCGGCTTTTACCGCTTTGTAGAGTAGCCAATAAACAAATAGTAGGGCTGGAAGTGTGAGCACTTCAACAAGTTGCAATGGATAATATAATAATTTGGGCTCTGGCAATAAAAAGCAGATAGGTATTAAAATAAAGGCAGTAATGATAATTGATTTTAAAATGGTTGGTATTTGCTGACGAAAAAATTGATAAATAAATAAAGGAAATAAAGCAAATATTGCAAAAAAAAGTGCGACATTACTACGGAATAATAAATTTATTGGAATGTGGCTGTCTAAAGCCAAGTTACTATAGGTAAATAAATAAGCTGACCAGCATAAAAGAAATACTGCATATAGTATATTTTCTTTTGAGTGGCGATGAAATGAATAGTAAATAAAATGCAATAAACTAAAAACAATTAAAATAACAATAAATGCCAACATGCTGTAATTATTGTGATAAAAATCTTTTAATAATTCAAAATGGTCACTAATAATTGGTACTGAATGTGTAATTCCACCAGGACGCGCATCATTATAAACCCAAATTTTTATTGTGTTAGGTTGTTCATGTTTAAGGATGTTGTTGGGAATGGAGTAGAGCCGTGAGTAAAGTACTGCTTTTTCAAAATGAGGAGGAAACTCTCCTGTTTTACCAATGAATTGGTCATTAATAAATATTTTGTCGGCATCTCTTAGTTTATTAATAAATATTCCTAATGGTTTTTTCAAATGCTCTTTGGAAACTTCAAAGTCAGTGTAGAGTAGTCCATAACCATCATAATTAGGATGTACGCTTTCCCAGCCTGTCGGTAAATTAATGGGTTTACAATTAAGTACTGAAGGATCAACTTCAGGCTGAAAATTTTGTACTGGACAAAATTTCCAACCAGTATCGAGCTTAATGGCGTTTAGCGGGGTTACTGGTTCAGCTAATACTGGACTGATGAGTAAAAAAAATAGCAATGAAAATTTGAAAAATATTAAATAAAAACATTGATAACCTTTTAAAAAAATTTTCATAGTGCGTATCGTTTATTTGTTAATGTCTGCTAAATACAATAAAAAACTATATTTTTGGGCTTGCTCAATAAATTTTTTGTAGCGACCTGACTTTCCTCCATGCCCAGATTCCATATCAGTATTAAGTATTAATAGGTTATTATCCGTTTTTAATTCTCTTAATTTAGCAACCCATTTAGCGGGTTCCCAGTATTGGACCTGAGAATCATATAAGCCAGTATTAACCATGATATGAGGATAATTTTGTTGCTTAATTTGATCGTAGGGAGAGTAACTTAGCATATAGTCATAAAACTTTTTATCATTGGGGTTTCCCCATTCATCATACTCAAGTGTTGTTAGCGGAATTGATTCATCTAACATAGTGGTAATAACATCAACAAATGGTACTTCTGTAATGATACCGTGGTATAGCTCTGGTGCTAAGTTTGCAATGCTTCCCATTAATAGTCCTCCAGCACTTCTGCCTTCTGCATAAACTCTTTTAGGATCAGCATAACCTAAGTTGATGAGCGCCTTAGTGACATCGATATAATCGGTAAAAGTATTCATTTTTGTCAATTTTTTACCGTCTTCATACCATTGCCGACCGAGCATTTGTCCACCCCTAATGTGGGCAATTGCATAAATAAAGCCTCTATCTAATAAACTTAAACGAGATGAGCTAAAATAAGGATCAATCGTTGTACCATAGGATCCATAAGCATAAATAAGTAATGGGTTTTCACCTTTAGATTTAAATTGGTTTTTGCGATAAACTATTGAGACAGGTACTGATTTGCCGTCACGAGCCGTAATCATAATCCTTTCTGTTTTATAATTTGAAGAATTGAAATTACCAATCAACTTATCTTGTTTTAAAAGCGTGTAACTTTTGTTAGTCAGATCATATTCATAAATTGAGTTTGGAGTAGTTAAACTCGAATAGTGATATCGAATTTTTTGAGACATTTTATCAGGATTATGGCCAAGTCTGGTTGTATAGGCCGTATCATTAAACTTAACTTCATGAATGAAACGCCCCTCAATATCTCTGACTATTAATTTTTCCAAACCATTGATTCGTTCGTTGACAACCATGTGTTGATTAAATAGCTCAAACTCTTGTATTAACGAGTCTTCATTATGAGGAATAATTTCTACCCAGTTATCTTTTGTACCTATTTGGCTATCTTTCACTTTGACTAGCTTCTTATTAGGTGCATTGAAATCGGTAGATACATAAAAATCTTTCCCTAAATGCTCAACATTATATTTATGATTTTTTTCGCGAGCTAAAAATAACTGGGGTTCATTATTGGGAATATCGGCATTAATTAATCTAACTTCATCACTTGTTGTTGATTCTATTGCTATAGCAATATATTTTTCAGAACGAGTTTTGTAGATATCAAGGTAAAAACTACTATCTTTTTCTTCGTATATAAGAATATCTGTTTCTGGTGAGCTGCCCAATTGATGTCGATAAACTTGGTAGGGCTGCAAAGTGACAGGGTTATTTTTGACATAAAAAATAGTTTTATTATCATTAGCCCAAGCTAAAGAACCGCTTGTATTATGAATAACTTCGGGAAAAAAATTATCTGTAGTTAAGTTTTTAAATCGAATATCATATTGACGACGGCTAACGAGATCTTCAGCAATTCCTATAAGCTGTTGATTGGGGCTTAGTATAAGTGATTCTAGTTCATAAAAATCTTTATTTTCAGCCCTCAGGTTTTCATCAAGTAAAACTTCTTCAGGGGCCTCTAGAGTATTTTTTTGACGAAAGTGTATTTCATAATCTTTGCCTTTTTCAAATTTTGAGTTGTACCAATAACCTTTATTAAAGTAAGCGACAAATGTTTTATCGGCTTCTAACCTTGAGATCATTTCATGATACAGTTCATTTTGTAACTTTTTAGTTGGGGCAAGAATTTCTTGTGCATATTGATTTTCTGCATTTAAATAATCAAGTACTTCTGAATTACTGCGATTATCATCTCTTAGCCAGTAGTAATTATCGTTGCGCTCATGTTGATGCGCTTTTAGTTTATGCGCAATTTTTTTGGCTTTAGGGGGTTCTATTTTCATCGCATCTTTCTTGATTAGTGAGTTAAATTGTTTGTTTATATCACTGACTTGGATAGTTTTTGGGGACGAAGTCAAATGATTATTAGAACAAGATATTATTGTGCATGAAATGCATGTTATAACTATTTTTATAAAGTTTAAGTGTTTCATTCGCTTGTATCGATATTTTTTTGGTATTTTTTAGCTTATACCCACTATATTGTTTTACAGATTAAAGGTTTTTTCCTTTATTTTAAGTGCATTTATATTGGGTATGACATTCTTTTTAGCTTAAGATTAAAATTAGGGCGAAGACTACCAGAAAATGAGAATTAGATCAGAAAAAAGTCTCATCTATTGAATGAGGTTTATAATATTATACTAGTGATTATTAGTATAACCGGGAAAGAACTATATATTGATACTTACCAAAAAAAGTTGCTATAAAGCTCTTCGATTGCTGAATCGGGGTTAAAGTGAGTTATAAATAAGGATTAATTAGGTTTTAAATTGTTTAACCAAATGTTCTAAATTATGAGCTAATGCTGATAACGCATCACTTGATTGAGCTGTACGTTCAGAGTCGGAAGAGGTTTCTGTTGCGATAGTATTAATTTGAACTAAATTCTGGTTAATTTCTTCGGTTACACTTACTTGCTCTTCTGAGGCTACAGCAATTTGTGTACTCATTTGATTAATTTCATTAACCGCGTTAGATATATTGGTTAAAGCATCACCAGCCTTGTGGGCTTGTTCGACAACTTGTTGAATTTCTGATTGACTATTATTCATTAAATCAACAGACTCTCTCGCTCCTAACTGCAAACGCTCTACCATACTGTTTATTTCTTCTGTAGATTCTTGTGTTCGACCAGCTAAAGTTCTTACTTCATCAGCTACAACAGCAAAACCTCTTCCTTGTTCACCTGCTCTTGCTGCTTCTATTGCTGCATTTAGCGCTAGCAAATTGGTTTGATCGGCAATACTTTTGATGACATCTACTACCGCGCCTATGTTCTCACTTTCTTGTTCTAGGCTTCTTATCGACTGAGTTCCTGCGCTCATTTTGTCAGCAAATGACAGTATTTTTTCAATCGTTTGTTTAACTACTATGTCACCTGAATTGGTTTCATTGTATGCCTGATGTGCTGCTGATGCGGTTTTAGAAATATTCTCTGCAACTTGCTGAACCGTTGCGCTCATTTGATTGATAGCTGTTGCGACTTGTTCTGTCGCTAGACGTTGTTTGTTAATGTTTTTCTGAGTTTGAGTGCTAATATTGAGAGTATTTTTTGCTGCTGAGGCAATTTGTTGAGATGAAGTGGCAACATGTTGCATACCATCATGAAACTGCACAAGCATTTGGTTGAGTGATTGACTCGCATCTCCAATTTCATCTTGAGAAATGTATGTTGAACGAATGGTGAGATCGGCATCCTTCTCAATGTTATTTAACAGAGTACTTAATTGAATGATAGGACTAGTAAATTTGTTAGCAAAGAATATACCCATAAGCAAGCCTATTACCGCTAAGATTAAGGTAACAACACTTGCCACATATAATATATCTTCTTTAAGAATGTAAGCTGGCTCATAGGCTTCTTCTTTGTCTATTTCACTTAAAATTACCCAATTGAGACCTGTGATGTTAAGAGGAGAATATGCAGATAATACTGGAACATTTCGATAGTCAGGGAATATATCAAAACCGATTTTACCTGAAAGGGCGCTATTGGTGCCTCGTGTGTTGATTGTTTGCAGGCCAATGTTAGTATTTTTAGCTTTAATCGTCTCGATTATTGAAGGGGCTGTTCCCGTGGTTTTTAGTAAGGCGAGATAGCTGTTTTTGTCTTCTATAAGAAATCGGCTCATACTTCGCGCTTTTTTATCTGCACCAACAATATAAGACTCTCCTGATGTGCCGAGTCCTCTTTCTCCCCAGTTGCCGTTATAGGTCATAATGCCATTAATAATATCAATTGGCATTTGGAAAATAAGTACCGCTATTGTTTGTCCGTTTTCAATAATAGGAGAGGCAATAAATGAAGCCGGATCTTCATAAGATGGAGGATAAGAGGAAAAATCAGTAATAGCTGATTTGGCTGAGCTATTTTTAATGCTTTTAAAAACTTGTCCAATACCTGTTTGAGAAAATGGGCCATTGATTAGGGAAGTAGAATAGTCTAATTCTTTGAAAACACTGTATACAATATCTCCACTTTCTATATCAGCAATGAAAATATCATAATAACCAAATTGTTGTTGATACTCTTTAAAAACAGGGTGATATTTTCGATGATATTTAGCATAGTTGGTATTGTCTGTAATTTCAGTTAGTTTGTCTTTTTCACCCAATTTATGGGGATTAGCTGCAATAAACTTGTGTTGTAGCACTAAACTGTCTTTATCAAGTTGCTCAATCCAATTGCTAACTGAGGGTAGTGACTGGGTATTTCTCTTTTTGTATTCATTTAAAAAGTCGTTTTGATAGTAGCTCATCAATTCTGACTTAGCTTGGTCGACAGGGTAATTAGTGTCTGTTTTATAACTGGAAAAGCTAGTAGTAAAATCTTTAGCGGCATTAATAGTCATCGTGTTTTTGCTAAAAGTGATAATTTGTTTTTGAATAACGTTGAAGTAATCTTCAATTCTGCTTTTAGTGATATCGCGGGCCGCGACAAGCCGAGATTCTGCTGAACTATGTAATGCTTGTTGGCTAGTATTTGAAGCATGAGTACTGATAATTAGTGATGCAATAATGACTGGAAGCGCAGCTAAAAGACTTGCCCCAAGACGTATTTTATGCTTCAATCTCATCGATTAAACCTCACCGGAATATAAAATCATAATCAATAATTGATTAGCCATTAATATCATTACATCTGGCTAATTATTCCTTATTCTATAAGCAGTATAGTCCAGAACTATCTATTTTCCCTATTTCTTGTGTTTGAATAATATAAGGCTAATTTATTATGTAAGAGAGCCAACTTTGCATGGTTTAATCGGTGGTACATTTATAGACTTAAGGCCAAAGGGGGTTATGATGCGCTAAGCATCATTAGTCTTATTTTAATTATTGGAATATTTAAATAATAATTGATGTTATTGATACATTTAACCTTGTGTTTTTACTAAGTTTACATAAATCATGCTATATAGGTTAAACTAGTCTTACTTAATTCTTTGGTAAAATATAATTAGACATACATGGCTAAAACCGATCCTCAAATATCCGATCCTCACTTCGATCGGGAAGCGAAGAAATATGAAAACCCAATTCCGAGTAGAGAGTATATTCTTGATATGCTGGAAAAAGCTGGTGGGCCACTTAAACTCAAAGCAATTCAATACAACTTAGGCTTATATGAAATTGAAGAGGAAATTGCGCTTTCACGCCGTTTGAAAGCAATGGAACGTGATGGCCAAATTCATTGTGGTCGAAGAGGAGCTTATGGAATAGTTAATAAATTGGATTTAGTCAAAGGGACTATTTTAGGGCATAGAGAAGGATATGGTTTTTTTGTACCAGATGAAGGGGGACAAGACTGGTTTGTGTCGGCGCGTGAAATGCGACGAGTTTTTCCTGGTGAAAGAGTTTTGGTCAGACAAAAAAACACTCATAGTGACGGGCGCTCTGAAGCTGGTATTGTGGAAGTGCTGGAAAGTGAAGAACCATTGCAAATTGTCGGCCGTTTTTACCAAGAGAGTGGTATTTCATTTGTTACGCCAGAAGATACTCGAATTGCTCAAGATATTCTTATTCCTCCTGATGATCCTTTAAGAGCTGAAGTAGGACAAGTCGTTGTAGTTCACATAGTCACCAGACCAACGTCGCGCTCAAAAGCGGTTGGCACTGTAGCGCAAATCCTTGGGGACTATTTATCACCAGGTATGGAAATTGAAATAGCCATTGCTCAATATGGTATTCGCAATCAATGGAACAGTGAAATTCACGATCAATTACAAAAGTTACCACTTGAAGTATTGCCTCAAGATCTTGATGGCCGAGCTGATTTACGAGAACTACCATTGATTACTATTGATGGAGAAGACGCACGTGATTTTGATGACGCGGTTTATTGTAAGCCAACTAAGTCGGGCGGGTGGAAGTTATGGGTTGCAATCGCCGATGTAAGTCATTATGTCAAGATAGATAGCCCGCTAGATAAAGAAGCTATTCAGAGAGGGAATTCCGTCTATTTTCCCAATGCCGTTGTGCCTATGTTGCCAGAGCAAGTATCAAATGGTTTATGCTCACTTAAACCCAACGTTGATCGTTTGTGTATGGTATGTGAAATGAGTGTGAGCTCACACGGCGTGGTCAGTCGAAGTAAATTTTATCCTGCGGTTATGCATTCGAAAGCTCGTATGACTTACAATAAAGTGTGGGATATTTTACAAGGTGATACTCAGTTATGCCAAGAATATGCCCGTTTAGTTAAGCCCATTCAAGATTTACATCAACTATTTAAAGCTCGTCTCACTTATAAGCAAAAAAGGGGAGCGATTGATTTTGAAACAACTGAAACCCAAATTGTTTTCAACGAAAATAGAAAAATAGAAAAAATTGTTCCTGTCATAAGGAATGATGCGCATAAAATTATCGAAGAGTGTATGATTTGCGCTAACGTGGCCGCTGCAAAGTTTTTTAAAAAACATAAAGTGCCTGGTTTGTTTCGGGTTCACCTTGGACCTAAAGAAAAGAAATTAGAAACTTTTCGTAGTTATTTGGCTGAGTTAGGGTTATTTATGACCGGTGGTGATAGTCCAACCCCACAAATTTTTAGGTCATTACTCGAAGAAATTCAAGAGCGGCCAGATGCAGAAAATATTCAAATTATGCTACTACGTTCAATGAGTCAGGCTGAATACTCTCCTAACAATGCTGGTCATTTTGGCTTGGCATTTGATGAGTACACTCATTTTACTTCACCGATACGAAGGTATCCCGATTTGATTGTTCATCGAATTATTAAAGCATTAGTTGCCGATGAAATATTGCAAAGTGCAAAAGAGAGCAAGTCTGTTTTAAATCAGTATGATAAAAAAACTTTATCCGCAATTGGACAGTCTAGCTCACAAACAGAAAGAAATGCCGATATGGCAACTCGTGATGTTAATGATTGGTTGAAATGTGAATATATGCAAAGTCATATAGGTAATCAATATTCTGGTGTGGTGAGTAGTGTGACCAACTTTGGTTTGTTTATTCGTCTAGATGATGTTTATGTTGAAGGTTTGATCCATGTGACAGAGTTAGGAGACGATTATTTTCATTATGATAACAAGCGTCAGAAAATGGTGGGTGAAAGAACGAGAGAGACTTTTTCTATTGGTGACAAGGTTGATATAGAAGTTACTAAAGTTGATATGGAGCAAAGAAAAATTGATTTTTCTTTGCTGAATAAAAAAGGCGAAGTTAAAAAGCCGGGTAGGAAAAAAAGTGAGCGTGAAAAGTTATATGCAAATGCCAGAGTTAAGGCATTAAAAGCAAAATCTGGAGGTAGAAAAAATACCAACAGCAAAAAACAAAATGCTAGCAAAGTTAATAAAACAAAAGCATCGACTAATAAAAAGCAAACATCTCAAAAAAGAAAAGCCAAGTCGAGTACCGCTAAAGCAAAAAATTCATCTAGAAGAAGTAAGAAGTAGCTCATGAGCCATAATGAAAAAATTTTTGGTATTCACACTGTTGAGAGTGTGTTATCAAGAACGCCAGAAAAAGTAGTACAACTTTTTTTACAAAAAAGTCGAAATGATAAAACTTTAAACCATATTGAGTCTTTGGCTAAAAAAGCCGGGTTAAGGTATCAGATGGTTGATAAAAGAAAAATGGATGATTGGGTTAAAGGAAGTCACCAAGGTGTCATTGCTGATATAAAAGTTAATGATGCGCTGATGAATGAAAATCAGCTATTAGAATTAGCTGAAGAACAGAGCAACTTGCTTTTATTAGTGTTAGATGGTGTGACTGACCCACATAATTTAGGGGCTTGCTTGAGAACTGCTGATGCCGCTGGAGTTAGTGCCGTTGTTGTCCCTAAAGATCGTTCAGCTTCATTAACTGCGGTAGCCAGAAAAGTGGCTTGTGGTGCTGCTGAGCAAGTACCTGTTGTTAAAGTAACCAACTTAGCTCGTTTTTTAAATCAATTAAAAGAGAGAAATGTTTGGATTATTGGAACTGCTGGAGAAGCTACTGCTGATATTTATAATACTCGCTTTAGTGGTGCAACTGCCTTGGTAATGGGAGCAGAAGGCAGTGGTATGAGACGTCTAACCAGAGAAAGTTGTGACCAATTGATAAAAATACCAATGGCTGGTAGTGTTTCTAGCTTAAATGTTTCGGTTGCATCAGGTGTCTGTTTATTTGAAATTGTCAGGCAGCGTATATTAAAAAATTAATTAAGTTATTTTATAACGTAGGAGTTCTTTTATTAATGAAATTAAGCAAAAAATAGCATTATTTATCGATGCTGATAATGCGCCTGCTAGCAATTTTGATGATGTATTAAGTGAAGTCGCTAAGTATGGTGTGGTAACAATCCGCAAAGCTTATGGCAACTGGAAGTCACCAACTTTAAAACCTTGGGAAGAGTTATTACATGAACATGCTATTCAACCTGTTCAACAGTATGACTTAACTAAAGGTAAAAATGCTTCTGATATTGCGTTAGTCATTGATGCTATGGATGTGATGTATACAAAGCAAATTGATGTCATGTGTTTTGTTTCATCGGATAGTGATTTTACACCGTTAGTTACCAGAGTATTGGCCGAAGGAAAAGTGGTTTTAGGATTCGGTGAGCGTAAAACGCCAAGTCCATTTGTCAATGCCTGTTCAAAGTTTTTATTTTTAGATCGGAATGACAAAGAAAAGCCATCGAATACTAATAAAACTAAAACGATTAAATCAGATACTAAGTTAATTCATTTACTCCGTCAGGCGATTGAGGCAACTGAGGAAGAAGATGGTTGGGCTGGTTTAGGTCCTGTTGGTTCCCACATATCGAACAAAACTTCTTTTGATAGCCGAAACTATGGATTTAAAAACCTAAGTAGTTTATTTAAAGCAATTGATTTATTTGAAATGAAGCGTGGCCCTGGTAACTCTTATTTTGTGCGTGACAAGCGCAAAAATAAATCGACTTAATCACTATTTTATCAACAATGTTAAGATAGATTGATGTCTGTCGAAATATTCTACTACCACATAGGTAATCATTAATACAAAATGCATGATTATTTATATGGGCCCCTTTAATTTCTCTATTTTAGTCTTTAGATAAGAGCACAGACCACCTTAATGAAGATGTTTTACATCAAGTGGCCTCTGTTTAATTTGCAGATGGTCACATCAATTGTTTGCAATAGCAACATCTAGCCGTTCAAACCAGTCAAGAAACTCATGTACCATTTTCCCTTTAAAAATGGCCCCATGTTGTGGAGCCATAATTTCAATATCAAGTTTTCTCACACGAGAAATCCATTGCTCTTTAGCTTTGTTTGATGGCATCCAGCGACGATGAAAATATTCCATTTTTGGTATGTGAGCTTCAAAGTCATCAACAAAAAATGGTGCATTTGCTTCATCAAGCGCAGCGCCGATATCGCCGCTCATGAGTATTTTGGCTTCTTTGTCAAAAACATTAAAGTTGCCTGATGAGTGTAGATAATGAGCAGGAATAAAATTGAGTGTGATGTTACCCAGTGCTAGTTCTCCACCTTCGTCTGCTATAGGCTCAAATTCAATATTGTTCATTCCAAAGTGTCGAATAAAAGATTCCCAAATCCACGGAGAATAAAGCTTGGTATCTTTCAGACATTGATCCCATAGACCTAGTGAAGAAATGATGTCGGGATCTTGATGAGAAGCGAATAATGCTTTGATATTATCAAGTGTTGTATATCTGAGTACAGAGGTTAGCATTTGTGAAAATAACTCTATACCTCCCGGATCAAGAATGACACTTTGGTCATTGTTCATAACCATGAACTGATTAGTATCAATAATACGCTCGTCTTTATCTGGGTCCCTACCAAAGCAAAGCCATTGGTGGCTGCCTTTTTGATATAGCGAAATTGCTTTCATGCTTTTTCCTTAAATGGTTGTTAATGCGCTAGTATTTCAATTGCGCTAAATGCCGTCTGGCATTTTCTAAATGAGAATTGATACGCTTGCCTGCACTGGAAACTTTGTCTGCTACAGAGTTGAGAGAGTTTTGAAAATCTTCGTGGGCTCGAGAGGCTTCAACTCGTGAAACAACAGAAACAACTTGTGTTGCTCTAAGCTCCATTTTGGTTTCATCTAATCGATCAACTAATTCTCTTAGCCCTGAACTAATACTTTTATCAAGCTCATTCCTAGTTTTATTAACTGTAGTGTAAATAGGCGATAATTCACTGTCGATATTTTCACTGGCTGAATAATCAACTTTATCTAGTCTAGAAATAAAGCCCTGAGAGCGAAATAAATCGGCGGCTATTTTAGTTTGAGATATTGCGATGATGTTAACTTTACGGGCAGCATCGATTGTTAGTTTAGAAAGCCCTTCTATAAATCGTGTAATTTCATTGAAGCCTGCGGCTGTTGAACCTGCTCTTACGGCTAATGCTCGTGCATTTTTAGAAGTGATTGATAGTTCTTCTGCGATAGACTGGGCTCTAAAAAGCTCAGATGCCACATGGGCAACTGAAATAAAAGTTTCTGCGGCTTTGTTTGATTTAGCCATGGACTTCTCTTTGAATGATTGATTTTTATAAAAAATTAAAAATATAATGTAATAAATAGGTGATTTATTCGAAGATTGCCAGTTCGTTGTAGTTTATTTTAAAGTTTAAGCTTGAAAGTAAGTTTAAAAGAGTTGTGACAGATGGCTCTAATTTAAAATATTAGAATCACTTTATGACAAAGATGAGGCTTATATGTATCGTTGGTTGTTGGTTATTTTTTTAGCCTGTTTGGGGATATTCACTGAAACTCAATCTGCCCAAAATGGGCAACCCTGGCAGCAGCAATTAGCTAAGGCTGCAGAAGAGAGAACAACACACAAAGTCATTTATAACGGTGCTTATCGTCAATTGGGTTACCCTGGTGGTGATGTTCCGAATAATATTGGTGTGTGCACTGATGTGATTGTGCGCAGCTATCGAAAATTAGGTATAGATTTGCAACAGCTAGTCCATGAGGATATGCAAAGTCATTTTAAGTTATATCCGAATTTATGGGGACTTAAAAAGCCGGATAGTAATATAGACCATAGAAGAGTACCTAACTTACAAGTATTTTTTCAGCGATTTGGGACAAACCTACCTGTGACCAATATGCCGCAAGATTACATGACGGGTGATATTGTCACCTGGAGGCTTTCAAATAACTTGCCACATATTGGTATTGTCGGAAAACAACGCTCAAAGGATGGTGAACGCTATTTGATTATCCATAATATTGGTTTAGGCCCAAAACAAGATGACTTTTTGTTTAAGGCTAAGATTACCGGCCATTATCGTTTTTATAAAAGTGAGTAAAGCATCGACTTTATACCTTTCATCCAGTAATATACGCGGTTTTCTATAGGGCATAAGTCCTGTATTTGAGTTATATTTTTAAGGTTATATTATGCGTAGCCATTATTGTGGTGATTTACTAAATGTTTCTGCGGGCGAGTCAGTTAAAGTGGCTGGATGGGTTCATCGACGACGAGATTTAGGTGGCCTTATCTTTTTACAGGTTCGTGATCGAAGTGGCATTATTCAAGTGGTTGTTGAGCCAGATCAGGCGGAGTTATTTGCCCAAGCTGAAGATTTACGTAGTGAGTTTGTTGTTTCTGTTGAGGGCTTTCTACGCTTACGTCCCGATAATATGATCAATCAAGATATGGCAACAGGCACAATTGAATTACTCGCCACGGGGTTAATAGTGCTTAATCGAGCGGCTCCACCTGCTATTCTTATCGATGGTCACGAAGATGTATCAGAAGAGCTTCGTTTAAAATATCGATATTTAGATTTGCGCCGTCCTGAAATGCAAGAGCGAATTTTATTTCGTAATAAAGTTGCAAAAAAATTAAGAGATTTTTTAGAAGCAGAGCATTTTGCTGATATTGAAACCCCGATATTAACTAAAGCAACACCGGAAGGAGCACGTGACTATATTGTGCCCAGTAGAACCAATAAAGGTTCTTTTTTTGCTCTTCCTCAATCGCCGCAACTATTTAAACAATTGCTAATGATGAGTGGTTTTGATCGTTATTATCAAATCGTGCGTTGCTTTCGTGATGAAGACTTAAGAGCCGATCGCCAACCTGAATTTACACAACTCGATATTGAAACTTCTTTTATGGATGAAGAAGCCATTATGGGTATGATGGAAAAAATGATTCGCCAACTTTTTGTTGATTGTCTCGGTGTTGAGTTGGGGGATTTCCCTCGCATGCCTTATGCTGAAGCTATGCAGCGGTACGGTAGTGATAAGCCCGATTTGCGAGTGACAATAGAGTTAGTCGATGTAGCTGATTTATTGAAAGAGATTGAGTTTAAAGTTTTTTCAGGGCCAGCTAATGATCAAGGTGGTCGTGTAGCGGCTATTTGTGTACCTGGAGGAGCTGAGCTAAGCCGTAAACAGATTGATCAGTATGGTGAGTATGCTGGTCGCTATGGCGCGAAAGGTTTAGCCTGGATCAAAGTAAATGAAGCTGGCAAAGGTGTCGCTGGTGTACAGTCTCCTATTGCTAGGTTTTTAGATGATGACATCATTAATCAAATCATTGCACGAACTCATGCTAGTGCAGGCGACATCTTATTATTTGGAGCTGATTCAAATAAAGTCGTGACTGATGCATTAGGCGCTTTAAGATTAAAAGTTGCTGAAGATAGAGGCCTAGTTGAAAATAGTTGGAAACCGTTATGGGTGGTTGACTTCCCAATGTTTGAAGCTGATGGTGGACAAATGCATGCATTGCATCACCCATTTACAGCCCCACAAGAAAACGATGCTGAAAAATTAAAAGCTCGACCAACAGAAACATTATCGAGAGCTTACGATATGGTACTCAATGGGTGTGAAGTAGGTGGCGGCTCAGTGCGTATTCATGATCAAAATATACAAGCGGCTGTGTTTGATATTTTGGGTATCGAAACACAAGAAGCAGAAGATAAGTTTGGTTTCTTATTAGAGGCATTAAAGTATGGATGTCCTCCACACGGTGGTATTGCTTTTGGCTTAGATCGACTCGTCATGTTAATGGTAGGAGCTGACTCTATCAGAGATGTGATTGCGTTCCCTAAGACTACGACTGCAAGTTGTCCTTTAACGTCAGCACCATCAAAAATTTCTCAATCGCAGTTAGATGAGTTGGCGATTGCCTCTACTGTAAAAAACAAAGAGACTGAGTAAATATTAAATTAGAATAGAAAACTGGAGTTTAGCAATGGCTGGTCATAGTAAATGGGCTAATATTAAACACAGAAAAGCTGCGCAAGATGCTAAGCGTGGAAAAATTTTTACTAAAATCATTCGAGAAATAGTGGTTGCTGCCAAAAGTGGTGGCCCAAACCCCGAAGATAATCCTTCATTAAGAGCTGTGATTGATAAAGCGCTAGGTGCAAACATGAAGCGCGATACTATTGATAAAGCAATTGCTCGCGGCGCTGGTAATGCTGAAGGCGATAACTATGAGAATTTAACCTATGAAGGCTATGGGCCTGGCGGGGTCGCTATATTAGTTGAGTGTTTAACTGATAATAAAAACAGAACGGTTGCTGAAGTTCGTCATGCATTTACTAAAGCTGGGTGTGAGCTAGCGACTTCTGGCTCGGTGGCTTATCTTTTTGAAAGAAAAGGACAGATTATTTTTTCAGCAGCGGTCGATGAAGACACTTTAATGGAAGAGGCGCTTGAAGCTGGCGCCGATGATATCGTTAATCATGAAGATGGAACATTTGAAGTGTTAACCCCTCCTGAAGACTTTATGGCGGTAAAAGATGCATTGGTTGATAATAATTTACAACCTGAAGAAGGTGATATCTCAATGTTACCTGCAACTCAAGCTGAACTAGATATTGATACCGCTGTTAAAGTGCTTAAGTTAATTGATCGTTTAGAAGATTTAGATGATACTCAAAATGTTTATAGCAATGCCGATATCCCGCCAGAGGCTTATGAACAACTGTAGATAAATATAGGGTTGTTGATGTTTAATCAGCAACCGTCTTACTGTTTTTTAGATCCCAATGACTGCGTTAGCTTTATTCTTTTTTTAATTAAATCATATTTAATAAAAAGTGAACTAATTTCTCTGATTTTAAGCTCAGGTTAATTATCGACTATACTTGTTTAGGGTTATTATTAGTTGATATATAGCTAAATCACTATAAATTGCCACAATAAAAGCCGTTATTTTTGCCGCTCTTTTCGTTGTCTGACTTGTCCATAGAGCGGCTATGCACTGCGCCAGACGCCTTAATAGTGACAAAAATTCCTGATTTTTCTCTATGCCAATTGATAGTGATTTAGCTATAAATAAAATTATTGTTGAATACAATTCAGGATAATTCCTTATGTTATTTTTTGTTGATTCATTCGACCAGAGTGTTGAGGCTTTTTCTTCTTTGGATAAGATAGCCAAACATATTCTTAGTAAGTTAGGCATTACATTAGAGCTAGGAGTAGAACCAATCAAGTTAGCTCAAAAGAGTTTAGGTAACCGAGGAAAAGTGGTTGGTTATGCTGGAGCATTTGAATTGATTGCAAATACTCCTGACAAAGAAGCACAAGAGCTTTCATTAAAGTTTAAAGAAGCTTTAGAACGTTTTAAAAAATATGGTTAATGTGTAGTAGCTCAGACTTGATCTAACTCTATGCCCGATAGTCTTTTATTAATGTTCCTGCACTAATAGTTTCTTTTTCATGATCCGTTTCAATCCAAGGTTCTTTAATGGCTTCAGATTGCCATTTTTGCATAGAATTAAGTGTTAGTAGGTGTTCACAATAAGCTAATGCTTGGGTACTCATCGGTAAATTAAATGTTTGAATACGAAATACAACTGGTGCAAAAAAAGCATCAACTGCCGAAAAATTTTTTCCTGCTAAAAAAGGACCTTGAAATTCTGAGAGTCCTTGATTCCACAATTCATCGATTCGATTGAGATCTTTCTGAAGGTCATTCGATATTTCATTGAGCTTTACACGTACTGCACAGTTCATTGGACAAGTTTGACGAAGTGCAAAAAAACCAGAGTGCATTTCTGCGGCGGCACAACGGGCCCAGGTTCGAGCATTTTTCTCTGAAGGCCATATCGTTTTATGCTCTTCTGCCAGATATTCTGCTATAGCTAAAGAATCCCATATGTCTCTTTCTTTGTCTTTTAAACAAGGCACCATTCCATTAGGAGAAAACTCTCGAAAAGTATTCCAGTTTGAACCTGAGCCAAAAATAAATGTTTTCTCTTCAAAATCAATTGATAATTCAGTCATTAAAATCCAAGGTCGTAAGGACCAGGATGAATAATTTTTATTGGCAATATTGAGAGTGTACAAATTGAATTCCCTATTTTATTTTTGATGAAATTAGTGAAACACATATCCATAAAGTTTTAAAGTAACCAATTGTTATGATTTTTTAAGGAACTTCTTAATATAAGAATTGATACAGCGGTAAGTATTGTAGATTGCTTCACACAAAAATCTCAATCCATAAAAGAGGCAAATTAACGCCAGTATTGAAGAAACAATTGAAGCGAAGCTGAATGGTATTTTAAGGATTGACGTACCAGGATTTTCTTGTGAATATCGGACTTCGAGCTTTTTTCCAACAGAGTAATCCTCTAATTCATTTCTAACCGTTGAATAGCTATTAACCCAATGGTTTGCTTGTCCTGAATATAATTCGTACAGGTGATAAGATTGCCCGTCTACATGATATTCAATGTGAACACGTAAACGATACATTGTATCTTCGTTGTGGAACTCCGGTTTATCTGTAAGAATTTTAGCGCTTTGAACAATGCCCGTAGTTGTTGGCCAGTTGTATAGGTTTGATCGTATATAGTCGTAGCCGTGTGGACTGACATAAGTTAAGACTGCACTAAACGTAAGTAGAATAAAACAGAGAAAATATCCAACTGCAGGTGACTGAGCTTTTCTAGCATTTTTGATTTTAAACATTTTGTTATTTTGATTTGCCTATTCAAGAAGGTTCTAAAACATGTTTCTCATGTTAAAACGCCCAAGGTTGTTCAATATTTCTAAAATATAACATTTTGCTTATTCGATGGGGAGCAATGTGAAAACCACAAAATAGTGAAACTTAGAGCAGTGATGAAAAAGGACGACAACCTGTTTTATTACTTTTAGTACTAAATACTTTGCAAGTAGGTTGATTGACATCATTAAATGAAATAGACACTTGCCAGTATGATCTGGACTATGAGCTTGATTTCGTTTACTCGTTGGAGTTTTATCTGTGGTGGAAAAAAATAATGATGATTTGCCTTTAATCTATTCTTGTTCGGGGTGTTCTAATATCGCACAATTAGCCAATCAAGTTGCGATTGAACTGGATAGAGAAGGTCTTGCTGAAATGTCGTGTATTGCCGGAGTTGGCGGCGGAGTAGAGCCACTTGTCAAAAAAGCTAAATCTGGCCGAAAAATTATTTCGCTAGATGGGTGTCATTTGCACTGTGTAAAGCACTGTCTTTCAAAGCATAACATCGAGTCAATGTCTCACTACACGCTGACTGAGTTTGGCATTAAGAAGAAATATCATAAGGATTTTTTACCCTCAGATGTCGCTAATGTTAAAGCAAAAGTGATTGAGGCGATTAACAAAGGCTAATTTACTCCAGGTTAATTAAGAGAGCCAGTTTGCATTGTTAAAATATGATATATTAACAATATCTGATCTCGTTTTTACTTGTTGTTTTATGTCCATTATTTTAGGTATTGATCCTGGCTCTCGTATCACAGGTTTTGGTGTGGTTCGAATGAATGGGAAAAAATTGGAATATGTTGCCAGTGGCTGTATTCGGGTCAAAGATGGAATATTATCCGATAAGTTGAACCAGATCTTTGATTGTATTGCTGAAGTAGTACAAGAGTATAAACCTGATGAGGCTGCAATTGAGCAAGTGTTTATGGCAAAAAATGCTGACTCTGCACTTAAACTAGGCCAGGCTCGCGGTGCAGCAATGGTTGCGATGGCACAGCATGCGTTGGTTGTTGCTGAATATTCTGCCCGCCAAATCAAGCAATCTGTTGTTGGCACTGGTGGGGCCGATAAGTCTCAGGTTCAACATATGGTGAGCAGCTTGCTTGGTTTAAGTTCATCTCCACAAGCGGACGCTGCAGATGGTTTAGCTGTGGCTATTTGTCATGCTCATGCCATGCAAAATGCGCTGTTTAAGGCTGGAGCCAAAAAAGTAACAAGAGGTCGCTTACGCTGATATTGTAGGCAATTGGCGTTATTAAGATTAAGTTTAAAATAAATAGAGAAGAATATGATTGGAAGGTTAAGCGGGATTATTTTAGAAAAACAACCCCCATTTTTATTAATTGATGTTAATGGGGTTGGCTATGAATGTCAGGCTCCGATGAATACTTTTTATAATTTACCAGAAGTGGAGCAAAAGGCCGTTTTGCATACGCATCTTTCAGTGAATGAAAATGCTCATACATTGTTTGCTTTTTATAGTTTAGAAGAGCGAAAACTTTTCCGTGAACTGATTAAAGTTAATGGTGTAGGACCAAAGTTAGCTTTAGCCATATTATCTGCGATGAGTGCTATTGAGTTTGTACAAAGTGTGCATCAGGGGGAGGCAAACACGCTGGTTAAAATACCTGGGGTAGGTAAAAAAACTGCAGAGCGGCTCATTATTGAAATGAAAGATCGGCTAAAAGATTGGCAAGTGGATTCAATAACTCAAACAGATGCCAATCAATCCGGTTCTGTATCGCAACCAGTTGGAGGTAATGTTCAGGAAGCGATTAGTGGGCTAGTCGCTTTAGGCTACAAACCTGTAGATGCCAGCAAGGCAATAAGCAAACTGGAAGATGACAATTTACCAGCAGCAACTTTAATCCGCCAAGCACTCAAAAATATGATGTAGTTTGGCTAACTTTTATCTAAAGTCTAATATCTACTTGGCAGCTTATAACTTATTATATAAAGCAAGTTTTTAATTCAATTTTAGAATGTTTTAAATCAGTAATTAGTTTTTTTGAGTATAACCTTTCTATTATTTATGTGATTAGGTTCTTAAATCTATATCAGATACGCTTAAAATGTAATTAATGAGAATTTGTTACTTGCATTTGCAATATTTTAGGCATTAGAATCGAAAGAGTAGCTAATAATTATTCAGATAAAATTGGAGCTGCTTTTTGAGCCTTATTTCACGTTATATAACTAAACTTGCTTTTTTGAGCCTATTGTATTGGGTTTGTTTTCCTACAAAATCTAATCAGTTTGAACACCAATTTCAGTTTTTGTCTAGTCAAAACGGGTTGACACAAAATACGATTATAGATATTGAGGAAGATGCAAATGGAAATATTTGGATTGCCACTGAAAATGGGCTTAATCGGTTTGATGGTGTTAGAGTTACTCAGTATCTAAAAGATAATCCTGACTACTCAATTGCAGAAAATAATATTATCGATTTGCAAGTGAGTAACGATGGCAAGCTTTGGGTGTTGACTCCTCACTATATTTTATTTGAATCAAATGATCAGTTTGAAGTGTTTTCTCGTATAGAAGATATAACGACTGCAATTGATAAAAACTCTCTTCGACAGCTCAAATTTTTAAAGAATAATGCCTTGGTTGTTATTGGTGCTAAAGCTTTTGTTATTCTTAACCAAGATAAAAAATTAATCGACTCAGTTTCTTTTCCTTTATTCAATAATAAAACTTGGTTTTTAATGAAAACTATAGTGCATATGGATGATTTGATTTTTGCAACGAATAGAGGTCTGTGGATTTACCAAAAAGAACGTCAGTTTTATCAAAGAAATAATTGGCCAACAGTTTTAAAAGAAAAACACATACAGTCAGCTATCAGTAGCAACCAACAGCTAGTCGTTAATGGTGTTGACCGTCTATTTATATTAGATAATGAATATAACTTGCGTAAATCTCATTTGTTTAAACAAAACAGCTTTTCATCTTATCCTTATTTATTGGCTCAAGATCAATCTCGTAACCGTTTTTGGCTTGCTTCTTCATCAGAGATTTTTCAATGGGAGTACTCTTCTAATGATTGGACTAAGGCAGCCTTTAAAAAATCAAAAAAGAAATCTACATTAAATAGTTTTATTTATCAATTATTTGTTGACTCTAATAGTAATGTTTGGGTCGGTACGTCAATGCAAGGTGTTTTATATTTATCTAAAAACGCGCAAAAATTTAAAGTATTAAAACAAAAAAATACTACCAAACCAATGATAGTAACGGCAATATCGCCGGAGTATGATAAAAAGTTTTGGATAGGTACTTCTGAAGGAGAAATATATCAATATCATAAAAAACAGCTCAGCCAGCAAACCGTTAAGTTTGATAACTTCTTGAATAATCCTAAGGTTATTAGTCAAATTACAGGTATAATCAAACAAGGTAACTACTTATGGATTGCGACTTACGTTGGTTTGTTGCGTTATAACCTTGATAGTAAACAAGTTGAAAATTGGTTTAATGATAGTGAAAAACACAATGCCTTTTCCGATATTTCTACAATAAAAATCATTGATAATGAGTTATGGGGATTGAGTTCAATTATTGGCATTTTTAAAGTGTCTTCAGACCAAAAAGTAACAACATATTTCCGACAACAATCTTATTGGGATCCTGCTTGGAATAAACTAAGATTTATTTCTATGCTGGAGACTCAAAATGATATTTATTTTGGAACGCTTCAGGGCAAGGTTATTGTTTACAATAAAAACAAACATCACTTTAAAGCAATTGAAGTGTTTAATAGTTTTGAAAAACGTATATTAAATTTGGTACTAGATCAAAATAATCATATTTGGTTTAATTCTGATGATGCTCTTTATGAATATAATCCTCAGTCGAATATTATTTCACGACGTTTATCTGCTAGAGAAACAGGGCAGTCTGCATTTTATTCTCTAGTTTTTGATGAGCATCAACAGATTTGGATTGGTGGCAGCAATGCTTTGGTTTTATATGATTATCTGAGCCAATCTAAACAAGTCTTTACCGCTAAAGATGGTGCTATTGGTAATGAATATAATTCAGTTAGCCAGCTATTTGGTAAACACATTTATTTGGGGACTATTGACGGTGTATTGCAAATTGATACTAGTCATGTTTATCAACGTCCTAGTGTTCCTACCGTTAAGCTCGATAACATTGGCATCAAAAATCCATATAATAATGAGCTGAAATCATTCAAACAATGGCCAGAAAATTTAGTCTTGAATGATAAACAACAATTAAATATTTATTTTAGTGCCCAAAAACGTCTTAATGCCAATCAAATTCAGTTACGCTATAAACTCAATAATGAACCATGGCGGCTAATTAATAATTGGCAGTTAACATTAGATCCTCTTCACTTTAAAACGGGAGATAATCAATTAACTATACAGTCTTCATGGTTATACAGCGAAAACTGGACAACAAACTACCATTTTACATTAAGTGTTTTGGGATTATTTAATATTCCACTTTATGCTTACTGGATATTGTCTGTAATTTTACTTGTGTTTTTTGTGGGCTTTATCTTTTATGTTTTACGAATTTGGCAAGCCTCAGAAGCACATCTAAATGTTAGAGTTGAAAAGAGAACTCAAGAGTTATTTTTTAAAGTAGAACAAGTTGAAAAAATTAAATCTATTTTGTTGAAGTTTGGAGATGTGATTTCCCTGAATGTATCTAACAACTTAATACATTCGTTGCATCAACGAGAATGGGTTTTTATAGAGCTGTGGAAATTATGGGATAGTATTAACCGAAACAGCTTAAGTATCTTGTCTCAGGGGGATGAGTATCGAGTAAAAATGTTTCTAGAAAATATCATACATGATGACTTTATTTTTAACGATATTGTTTTGCCTATAGACTTTAATGATCAAGATCATTTGCAAAGCAATATTTCTCAAGAGCTGTTACAAGCTTTGTTTAAAATATCCTATCTTTTTACGGCTTATTTCTCAACGGCAAAAAAATTGTCGGTCAATATTGAAAAAATAACAGCTAGGAGAGGAGGGGTTAGTTTTATAGCTCCATTAGATAAAAGTGAGTTAGATAGGAATTCTTCTCAATTTATCATGTTTGAGAGTTTATTTGCTTGTTTTAATGAAATGACTAAAATGTTTAATTACTCTAGTGAATTAATGATTAATGATTCTATTTTTACTTGGAAAATTCAATTTCCTGTTTCTCAAATTTGGCGAGGAAGTTTAGCTAAAAAAGAGAAAATAGTGAATTATAATACGCACAATTTAAATAGCCAACTCGTTGATAGTGTAAATATTAAACACCAGGCTTTAAACCTCAGCTCTAAATCATATGAAGAGAAAACTCACTTAATAAAGCAGATTGGGATAATTTATCTATCCAAGATAAAATTCGATTATGTGGAGCCGTCTGAACCATTACCTAAAGTGATTATTCAGTCATTAGTCGAAAGTCAGCACAAGATGGTTAAACTTGTTAATCATAAGGCTATTAATGATTTATTTAATAATTCTAAAAATAACCGAAGGTTGGCTGTTATTGTATTAGACTGCTTTTTAGAACAAACACTGATAGACTTTTTAATAGAAAAAAATGCAGAGACGATGCGTTCGTTATTAGTTTTATGTCCTTGTTCTGCTTCAGAAATTTTTGAAAAACAAATTGATATACCTGAAAATTTTCTTATATTACCTTGGAATACTCCTCCATTAATTATATTGCAGCTTGTCGAGTTTTTAATAAGTGACAATTTATATGAAAAAGCGGACACTAATAAAAAGGTTAACGTTGATAGCTCGTTAAACAATAAAGCATTGAGTCAACAGCAAATCAACACTAATGATTCGGATAAAAGATGGCTTAATGATAATTCATCTGTTTTTTTAGATGAGCTCAATCAATATCTAAGTGAATATAGTTCGGATGAGTCTTTAGATGTTGAAAAAGTTGCCTTTGCGCTTAATATGAGTTCTCGTCATCTTACTCGTAAAATGAAAGAGTTTTTAAATATGACAACTGGTGATTATATTAAACAATATCGTTTAAAACGATCGTTGAGTTTGCTCAAGAAAGGTTTTCCTATTCATCAAGTTTCAAAAATGGCTGGTTTTTCTTCTCGTAGTTACTTTTCAACTTGTTTCAAAAAAGCCTATGGTGTTGTTCCTTCAGAATATAAAACGATTAAACATCAAGCAATAGAATCAGTTGATAATTAAAAATAGAACTGAGCATTGTTCATTTCTTTTGTGAGTTAAATGTTTGTGTTTTATTAATTTGATTAGTGTTGGCTAATTAACTCAGCTCGGGATAAGAAAAATCATCAGAGCGTCTATTTTTGCGGCTTTCAGCGTTAAGCGCTTTTGCAATAACTGGCTATTGCGGCAGTCACTTGCCTTGATATCCACAAAAATAGTCACACTGATCTCAAGTGGAAACGGCAATTCAATTTAATTGGGTTTTAAGTCATTGAAAATAAAAATGATTCTATTAATTATTTTGAATTTACTTATCCCGAACTGAGGTTAATTATTATTGAATGACCTGTTTTGTATGGTTGTTATCTGATCTATCTATTCGGTTAAGCTTATGTTTAATGATGACATTTGAAATCCAGACTGTTTTTGTTGTTTTTTCATATTGCTTGGAAAAAGCTTTTAGCTATTTGATACAGGTACTCTATTGAAGTTGTTATATTTTTAGGCTTAGCACTAGTTAAAAATAATGTCTTTATATTGATCTCATGTGTCTGTATTTTTATCTTTATCAGACGTTTTCTACAAAATCTAAACAGATTATATATGGCTGTCGTCATTTTTATCCTCAAACCTGAATAATCATTAATAAGCTTACTTTCCAACAATTCAGGGTAACTACGTCAAGTTATCTTGTTTGAATCCATTAGAGACTAATGACAGATGTCACTTTTGGGGATTTTGAAATAGAAGCTTATTTTGAGAAAACTCAAACGACGCCGTTGTTTTAGGGTTTTGTCATTTAGTTAAGGTATCTATAAGTACTAAGGTATCTATAAGTACTTTCGCTAAATTAGGTTTTTTCAATATTTTATTCATAAACTGAGGACTTACTAATGAAAAAAATAAAACCAAAGTGGAAGAAAATACCCGTTGCAATTGGTGTGGCGGGCGTATTAGGGAGCATGCAGCTTTCAGCAAAAGCACCTTTAATGGCTTTATCTGATCCAGATGTTATACAGGGAGAGTTTATTGTTGTCTTGAAACAAGATACGGTTCAAGCAGCAACTATGAATGCACAAAGCTTTGTTCAATCAGCCGCAAAAGATATCAGTAACACGCTAGGTGTAAGTGTAGAACGCCAATTTTCAAATGTAATGCTGGGCATGGCTATTAGAGGCTCGATTGACCAAATTGAGCAGTTAAGAGATAACCCTGCTGTTGAATACATTGAGGCGAATAGACGAATATCGGTCAATGATGTGCAAGTGAATCCTCCTTCTTGGGGAATAGATCGTGTCGATCAGGATAGTCTGCCATTAAATAATGAGTATGAATATTCAAATGATGGTACTGGTGTACACGTTTATATTGTTGATACGGGGATTTATGCGGCACATCCAGATTTTGCCGGTCGTATTAGTAATGGCACTGATAAAATTGATAATGATAATGATCCGGCGGATTGTCATGGTCATGGAACGCATGTTGCAGGAACTGCTGCTGGAACCACTTATGGTATTGCCAAAGGGGCGACAATTCATGGGGTTAGAGTTTTAAATTGTCAGGGCTCGGGGAGTAATGCTGGTGTGATAGAAGGCATGGATTGGGTTGTCGCTAACGCTGAATTCCCTGCTGTTGTTAATATGAGTTTAGGTGGTGGATTTTCTCAGGTTCAAAATGATGCCGTTGATCGCATGGTCGATGCTGGAATCACTCTTGTGACAGCGGCTGGTAATGACGGTGTTGACGGATGTACTTTCTCCCCAGGTAGTGCACCCAATGCTTTCAATGTCGGTGCGACCGATAGATATGATAGTCGAGTGAATGGTAGCTGGTCATCTAACTGGGGCTCTTGCTTAGATATTATGGCACCTGGAAATAGTATTGTTTCTGCTTCTCACCGAGGAAGCGGTTCTGCCACCATGAGCGGAACCTCAATGGCTGCACCTCATGTTGCTGGTGGCGTTGCCTTATATCTTGAGCGTAACCCCGATCAAACACCAGCGGAAGTTATGGCAGGTATGCTAGAGGAAGCAACAGCGGGAATTTTAACCAACCTTAGAGGCTCTCCAAATTATTTACTAAGAACGAATAAAGTTGTTGGTCCTCCTGTTGATGAGTTGGTTAATCATAAACCGCAAGCAGATCTATCGGGTTCCAGAGGAGAAGAAGTTTTTTATAAGTTTAATGTGACAGAAGGAGCAACAGATATATCTGTTGCTATTACAGGTGGAACGGGTGATGCCGATTTATATGTAAGAAAAGGTAGCAGACCGACTTTATCAGATTTTGATTGTCGTCCTTGGTTTTCAGGAAATGAAGAAGTTTGTGATTTGAGAGATAGTGGTACTTATTATGTAATGGTGAAAGCCTACTCTGCTTATTCAGGAGTTACTTTAACAGGAGATTATGAGCCTGGTGATATTATTGAGCCACCTAAAAATGAATTGCAAAATAATGAGCCAGTTAGTATTGCCGCAGCACAAGGAGCAAAAGATTACTATACGTTTATAGTTCCTGATGGTAATACTGGAACAATATCAACTACTGGCGGCACAGGTGATTTAGATCTTTATGTGAAGCTTGGTGACAAGCCTACAGAGTCTGATTATGACTGTCGTCCTTTCCCTGTAGGAAATGAAGAAAGTTGTTCTCTAACCCAAGGTGGAACCTATCATGTCATGATCCATGCGTATGCCGCTTATTCTGGTGTAACTTTATTAGGTAAACATACTAAAGGAGGTGGTGAGCAGTGTATTGGTGAACCTGAATATGTATCGAATACGCTTTACTATCCAGGGGATCAAGTTCAGTATCAAGGGAAGCTTTATCGTGCGACTAACTACATTTTTGGACAAGCACCTGGTACGACTATTTATTGGACTTTAGTTAAAACTTGTTAGAAATATAATAATTTAAATCATAAAAAATAAGGTTTGGTGTATATTTAATTGTGGGCAGATATTATTATTTGTTCACAATTTTTTTTGTTAAGTCTTATAAATAATAATTTTTTTCTTCTGCTTTTTTATTCCTCTATTTATGGTTAAAAATTTTACACACAGTTAAGTATTTAATTTTTTCATTAGCGGTTCGAATAATAATCGAACTGTTTTAATATTTATTAGTTCGCGGTATATAAACTGTGTTAGATTATGCCTGTTGTTAACATAGCTTACTAATACTTATTTATTGGGCAAAATATAAAGTAAAGCTATTCTTTTTAAGCTTATGTTATCTACAGGTCACTTCAATCTGCTTAATAATTCTAAGTTAAATGTCTTTAAATTACCCTTAAATGTCCGTTTTTCTATCTTTGCTAGATACTTTCAATAAAATCTAAAGAATTCCTTCACTTGTGTCGCCATTTTTACCTTCAAATCAGAATAATTGACGTAAGTTTTTTTCCAATAACATCAGATTAGTCTTGTACAAGATTAATTGATTAATGTCTGTTAGGAGTGACATTGCTTTTAATGTTACCTGATTTGACCTGGTAAAAGCTTGTTTTGAGAATACTTAATTAGCACGATGACATTGATTGTAGTGGGGAGGTTTAAGCAGCGTATTAGCATGTCTAGCATAAGCGAGTTTTTCAATATTTTTACAAAAAAAGGCGTTATTAATAAAAAATAAAACTAATATGGAAAAGCATTTCTATTACAAGAACAAGAGATTGAAACCTAGTTGTAGTAGGAAGGCTAGCGTATTTTAACTAGATTGAAAAAACATGGATAAATATGTTTTGTAAAACGCATTAAAAAAAGTTTTATTTTTTGTAAATGGATAACTAATAACATTAATAAAAATTCAAATATTTCCGGACTTTACTTTGTAGGAGACAAATACAATGAAAAAGGCAAGTAAAGCTTTTTTAAAAAGCAAAATGTTGATGGCTGCCTTAATGACAGTTTCTTCAACAACAATGATTCAGGCTAGTGAACAGAATATATCAACTCAATCTCAAGCCGCTTCAATACAACTTTCGCATGAGTTATCACAAGAAATTAGTACAGAAAATATATATCGAGTTTATTTTCCTAATGAAGAGGTTGCTGATAAAGCCATTATCAGCTTTCATGGACAACTTTTAGAAAGTAACAAATCTGAAGGCTACTTGGTTATGGAGCTTTCGGAAGATGATATTAAAAAATTAAAGCAATTTGATTTTTCAATTAAAAAAGCTGACGAGTATATTAAACAACGAAACAATCGTTTAAAGTCAATTCAGCAAGAAGTGCTCAGTGGTAATAGTGTCTGGCTAAACAGCGCTGGTACACAATCTATTCCAAATTATAGTTGTTACGAAACAGTAGAAGAGACATTTTCTGCGGCACAATCGTTGGCTAACTCTAATTCAAATATCGCGGAGTGGATTGATATTGGTGATTCTTGGGAAAAGAAAAATAACTATGGAGGCTATGACCTTCAGGTGCTAAAAATCACCAACAAAAGTATTAGCGGTAACAAACCTAAACTATTTGTTAATAGTGCTATTCACGCCAGAGAGTATGCAACGGCCCCATTAAACTTAACTTTTGCTAAATGGTTAATTGAAGGTTATAACAATAACCCTGATGCAACCTGGCTGGTTGACCATCATGAAATACATTTGTTATTGCAAACTAATCCTGATGGACGAAAAAAAGCAGAAGGTGGTTTATCTTGGCGTAAAAATACCAATCGCAATTATTGTGGTTCAACGTCAAACTCTCGTGGTGCTGATCTGAATCGAAACTTTACCTTTTTCTGGAATTATGGCAATGGTTCAAGTGGGGATCAATGTAGCGAAACCTATCGTGGTGCTTCTGCGGCTTCAGAACCAGAAGTGAATGCTTTACAGAATTATGTTCGCTCACTTTTTCCTGATAAGCGTGGACCAAGTCAAAACGATGCTGCTCCGTTAGATACTCAAGGTATACATATTGATATACATAGTTATGGAGAATTGATTTTATGGCCTTGGGGACATACAAGTAATACCGCACCAAACGCTTCTGGTTTACAAACCTTAGGTCGTAAGTTTGCTTATTTTAATGGGTATGATCCTAAACAAGCGATTGGACTTTATCCGACTGATGGTACTAGCGATAACGTCAGTTATGGCGAGTTAGGTGTTCCTGCCTATACATTTGAATTAGGAACCAGCTTTTTCCAAAGTTGTTCTGTTTTTGAGAATGATATTTTACCCGATGTATTGCCTGCACTCATTTATGCTGCAAAAGTTGTTCGTGCACCTTATGTATTGCCAAGTGGTCCTGATAGTCAAAGTATTACTATTAATGGGCAAGGTAATATGGGATATATTAAAGCAGGTGAAATGGGCACGCTATCAGCAAGTGTTACAGACATTCGATTTAGTAATAGACGTGGTACAGAGTCAACTCAAAATATTACTGCTGCCGAATACTATATTAACGTAGCCCCTTGGGAAAATAATGCAACAGCAATTGCAATGACTCCTCAGGATGGTAGTTATAATAGCAAAACTGAAACTGTTACAGCACAAATTGATACAACAGGTTTACCACTAGGTAAACATATTATTTATGTGCGTTCGAAAGATGCGTCTGGAACTTGGGGAGCGACTTCGGCAATTTTCTTAATGATATCTAATGATGATCCTATTCCTGCTAATCAGCTAGAAAATGGTGTGCCTAAAACAGGTTTATCAGGCTCATCTAAAGAACAACTGTTTTTCACAATGAATGTACCCGCAGGAGCGACAAACTTAAGATTTAATACCAATGGTGGAACTGGTGATGCCGATCTTTATGTGAAGTTTGGATCTCAGCCAACTTTAGAATCATTTGATTGTAAAAGTACAACGAGTACAAGCACTGAAACTTGTGAGTTACCAACCCAAGTCGGTACTTTTCATATCATGGTTGAAGCTTGGAATGCCATTAGTGGTGTCAGTTTAGTTGGTCAGTATGATATTACAGATCCTGATGAATATATTCTTGAAAATGGTGTGGCCAAAAAAGGAATTGGTGATACTCAAAATAATCAAAAACTTTATACTTTTGAAGTACCTGCTGATGCTCAAAATATAAAAATTGATATGAGTGGAGGCACTGGTGATGCCGATATGTATGTTAAATTTGGTTCAGCACCAACAGAGAATGATTACGATTGTCGACCTTATGCACAAGGAAATAACGAAAGTTGTGAGGGGGAAGAAACGGATGGAACTTACTATGTCTTAATCAAAGCCTACACTGATTATTCCGGTGTTTCGTTACTTGGAAGTTTTGTACCACCAGTGGGTGACGCTGAGCCTATTGAGTGGACCGAAAATATTACAACATTAGGTTATGGACAATGGAGTCATTTTACTGAAACTTTAGTGCCCGGTTATCAAACATTGACTGTAACTATGTCTGGCGGAACGGGGGATGTCGATCTTTATTTGAGACATGGCGCTGAATCAACTCCGACTGCTTATGACTGTAGACCTTATAAAGATGGTAATGAAGAGACTTGTACCATTGATTTGCCTGATGCCGGAACTTGGTATATTGACTTGTTTGGCTACAGTAAAACAGGCTCTTCAGATGTTAGCCTAAGCTTATCGGCAATTCCTAAAAAATAAAGTTTTTTAATTGACAACAAAAATTGTTCTTGTGTGTTTACTAATTTTTGTTGTCTTTTTTATAATAATTTAAAAAGGTATAAAGATGATAAAAGAACAACAAAATACAAGCGTTTCAAAAAACGTTAAACGTTTACGAGTTGGACTGACGTTGTTAGCAGCACTGTCCTTCTCAGTACATAGTTTTACTGAAGGAGAAATAATAAAAATAAAAAATATTTCTCAATCAAGCAACTTTAATGATTCTCTGCTAATCACTAAAGATAAAATTATCTATAGCCCAGAAGAGATGTTTCAATTTAATGTCGAAGACTATTTAGCGATGCATGCGCCACATTTACTAACTCATGCGGAAGCTATTTCACATTATGCTGGCACCTCAACCATTAGTCCAAAAATTTATTTAGCATTAATCGAATATAAAACTGGCTTAATTTCAAGTGGCAAAACTTCAGGCCAGCAAGCAGTATCAGCCTTTGGCGAACTTTCGAATTCGTCTGGTTTTAATAAACAGTTAGAAGATATTTCTAACCGACTGACAGATGCTTTTTATAATGGTAATGTATTTTCTGAAGCAACGGCAAATAGTCTATCAACTGATGACAACTATGCTCGTAATGCAATTGGCTCAGTTTTAATTTCTGGAGAGAATTCTAGTAATAGCCAATTAGCTGCGGATACAGCATTTAACGATTTTGCAAAAGTCTATAATCGACTATTTCCACAAAATAACAATGAACCGTTAACATCAGCTCCGAGTGTTACATCAAATAATTTTGCTATACCTCCTTCCAACTTTTTACAATTACCTTTTCCCGTTGGAGAAGCCTGGTCTAATGGTGGAAGCCACACTTGGACTGGTAGTGGATCTTATCCGCAGTCGTCACTTGATTTTAATGATGGTGGATCTTGGGGAAGCAATTTAGATCATTTATGGATTGTTGCTTCTGCCGCCGGACGTGCAGTTGTGCATTCGTCTTGTAACCTCGAAATTGTACATGCCGATGGTTGGTCAACAAACTATTATCATTTAGATGATATTACGGTTCAAACTGGTGATATGGTCGATATGAATCAGCCACTTGCTCATTATGCGAATCAAAAAAGCCAAGCTCTATGTGAAGGTGGCAGTTCATCTGGACCCCATGTTCATTTTTCATTAAAAAAAGAGGGTCAATATTTTCATCTTGATGGCGTCGCGCTTTCTGGTTACGTAGTACATACTGGTAATGATAGTTACGATGGAAACTGTGATCGTTTCTGGTTAAAAAAAGAAGGACAACCTAAGCAGTGTGCATGGAGTCAAGTTTATAATGATGGCGTTGGTGGACCCACGCCCGATCCGAAACAACTTGAAAATGGTGTCGCACAACTGGTTTCTGGTGTCTCTAAAGAGCAAATCATTTACACCTTAGAAGTACCAGCTGAAGCTAAGACGCTATCTTTTGAAACAAGTGGTGGTACAGGTGATGCTGATCTTTATGTGAGCTTTGGGGTTAAACCAACTTTAGATACATTTGATTGTAAAAGTACGACTAGCACAAGTGATGAATCTTGTGAGCTAACGCCAAAAGCAGGGACTTATTATGTAATGGTAGAAGCCTGGAATGCTATTAGTAATGTGAGTTTAGTCGGACGCTACACAAGCGACACTAACCAAGACTTAGTTTTACAAAATGGTGTGGCTAAAAATAACCTCGGTGCAGAAAAAGGTGCTAATACATTATATACTTTTGAAGTACCTACTGGCGCAACAGACATTCGCATCGCAATGAGCGGTGGTACTGGCGATGCCGACATGTACGTTAAGTTTGGAAGTGCACCAACTCAATCTGATTATGATTGTCGTCCTTATGCTCAAGGTAACAATGAGTCTTGTGAAGGAATGGACACTAATGGTACGTATTATGTTTTACTCAATGCATATAGGGCTTACTCGGGTGTTTCTCTTTTGGGAAGTTTTACTCCACCTATTGGCGATGCTGAGCCGATCGATCGTACAGAAATAATACCTTCGGTAGATTATGATCAGTGGATTCATTTGACTGAAACTTTAGTACCTGGTTATTCAACGTTAACGGTTACTATGTCGGGTGGTAGTGGTGATGCCGACTTGTATTTAAGGCATGGCTCACAGTCTACTTTTACCGCTTATGACTGCCGTCCTTATTTAAATGGTAATGAAGAAGTTTGTGAAATCGATTTGCCTCAGTCAGGTGTTTGGTATATTGATATTTATGGTTATAGCAAAACTAACTCTTCTGATATTTCAGTACATTTGTTAGCAGTGCCTGAGAAATAACTATTAATCTTTTTAATACAAACCAAAAAGTGATGTTTTTGCTTTTTGGTTTGTTAGCGTTAGATTTTTGTTAGTTATAGAAAATAAAATGAATTCTTAAATGATATAAGGCTTTTCAACAACCTTTCATTTGTTAGAGTGAAAAGTATTATAAAAACAAGTCGCGTAGATATCTAATAAAGCTTTCAACTTCTAGAACACTATATTTTCTATGATTCATATATAGAATAAAGTTTGTCATCGAAAATAATACCGGTAAGCCCTGTTGATTCAATTTGCTCTTTAATCCTTCCTGTACAAAAAATATCTTGGCAAGATTGATAAGGAGATTTGAAAAACAGTTTGTCACCGACGCTTTTTTCTAAGAAAATCATTTTGTTTTCTTCAGAATTACTTTTTGATTCATCAACTTTTGCTGTTGTTAGGCAGTTAAATATGTAATGAGGATCTTCTTCATCTTCAATTTGAATGGGTAAAAACTCTCCAAAAGGAGACATCATATCACCTAAATAACGATGAGCTTTGGGTGATAATACTAATGTGGCATTAACCCATTTTGTAATATCAGGAATAAGGTTTTCTTCTCCCTCAATTTTACTCCAGCCTGTCTTTTTGAACTGCCAGAAGTCAGATAATGAGGTGTTGTTTAAACTGAAATATACAATGTCTCGCTCAGTGAAACTTTCTGGAAAATAGTCAAAAATGTCAGTTATCAATAAGTCGAGCTCTTGATATTTAAATCCATCATTTCTGATTGCATATATATCCATTACATTTTTCTCGCTTGTTTAGGTAAATTGTTTTCTTGTAGCATTTTACCAATCATTTGTAGCGTTTGTCTTATTCCTTGTTCAGTATTTTTAGCTGTTACTCTCTGATTGACAAATAATTCATATCCGTGGGTATGGTATTCTTTGTGTCCTTTAGAATTTGGCATATTCCAATGTGGTGTGTCAGCCTTTCGTTTTGGTAAATAAACGCCATTGTCAGGATCATTAATTCCAATAGCATTTATATGCAAGTGAACACGTGTTAGGTAGTTTATTTTAAGCTTACCTTTACCTGGTACAATATGATGAGCCGTACAATAACAATCAGGTTTTGGCTTTCCCGCAACTCTCATATACAACTCTAGTATTTCTGTCGGGTGATGTTCTTCTTGGAGTAAAGTTTTTGAGTTGGCATTTCTTACATTTTTTCTATATGTATCAAGTTGAGCTTGGGCATCGGCCATGCTAAATGCATGCATGCGTTGATGGTCTAGCATTTTTTTATTTCTTTAAGTTCCTTTTTTCTTTGTTCTCTAAGATCTTCAGGAGCTCTTTCTAATTTGTTTCGGGCTTCAAAATAACGTTCTGCTTGAATGGTGTATTCATCAAGAGCTCGATCCAAGTGGTTTTTTTCTGAATGATGTTGCTTAACGATAACACCATTGATTATTTCATATTTCATTTTGTAATTACTCTATCCTTAGTGTGAATTTAGTGTATTATTTTAGCGGGTTGGCTTTATTATTATGAGAGTTGGTTCTCACTTCATGTAACCGCAGCTCTCTTCATCTACTCTGGTGAAAAGTCTTCTCTACTTTAATCATATTTTTACCTTTTATTTTTGTTCTTTAAAAATTCGTTTATTAATCAGTAAGTTACAATATGACTTAAAAACTTTGGTATTTTGGTTAAAAATAAGTTAAGTATTTGTTGTTACTTATTTTTTTGCGATTATACTGTAGTTTACTGCCGCACAGGCAGCTTAGAAATTTTGGATACATGTGTCACCTTTACTAATTAAGTTTACTGCCGCACAGGCAGCTTAGAAATTCGATGTATGCAAATATTTTACGACCTTTTTGTTTACTGCCGCACAGGCAGCTTAGAAATGGGGAATCAAGAACTACAACAATGAGAGTAAGTTTACTGCCGCACAGGCAGCTTAGAAAAACACAAAAAATAGCGCATATCTTTCGATGTGGTTTACTGCCGCACAGGCAGCTTAGAAATTGAAGATGGGAATATTAAATCATGGTAATATGTTTACTGCCGCACAGGCAGCTTAGAAACGAGCGCCGGGGTTGCTGCTGAAGACAGTGTTGTTTACTGCCGCACAGGCAGCTTAGAAATGATGAAAGTGTCACGGTTTTAGAAATGGAGCGTTTACTGCCGCACAGGCAGCTTAGAAATGAACAGCTAATCTCGGCGCTTGACTTTTATGTTTACTGCCGCACAGGCAGCTTAGAAAATGTGTATAGTAAGGCGGAATATAAGAAAAAAGTTTACTGCCGCACAGGCAGCTTAGAAAAGCGTCGAGAGACTACAAAGGAAGCCGTTCACGTTTACTGCCGCACAGGCAGCTTAGAAATGATTCGCACGATGATCAGTTTTTCAAAATCGGTTTACTGCCGCACAGGCAGCTTAGAAAAATGGAGAGGAATAAATAGACATCTTTATTTTAAACTACTAAACGAGGACATCTTTAACTTTTATGAATTAGTGTGAAACAGTGTTTTCCTTAGTTGTTTTACGTTAACTCATTTTTAATAGGAATAAAAAGTACACTTGCATTTAATTGCAGTCAATCTTATTAAATCCAAGAGTTGACATAACAGTAAAGTTAGGTAAGTATTTTATAATGATTAAAAAATTGAAATGCAGTTAAACTGTCGTTTGAATATTAATGAGATTTACTGCATAGAATATGCTGTAGCGTGTAGGAAATTATGGAATTTAGTGAGCTAGAAAAATTAGCTATTCAACTTAATGAGCTATATGAAAAATGGGAAGTTCAGGAATTTGGGCGAAAGTGGAATACGCAAGAACTTGCACTTGGTTTCGTAGGGGATGTAGGCGACTTGGCGAAACTCATTCAAGCAAACACAGGCGTGAGAAAAATCGATGACCATAAAGCTAAGCTTGCTCACGAGCTTTCTGACTGTTTGTGGTCAATAATTGTTTTAGCAAACAAATGTGATGTTGACCTAGAGTCGGCCTTCAAGAAGAACACCAAAGAAATAGCTGATTATGTATCTAATAAACTCGACACGTAACAAAGCGCTGAAATTTAACGCAAAAACACACGCAAAATTAGCTTGGCGTTAACTCTACGAGAAAACTCATGCTACCCAAGCTTTTGAATAAACTAGCGAAGAAATATGAGAAATATCGCAAATCGATTTGGATTGTTTTTCTTTTTTCTCTGTCAGGTCTAATCGCAACCTCAGTACTTGCGAGTGGCCCCAGTTCCATTGTAACAATTGCTCAAATATTAATGGCTGGCGCTTTAGCTCAATCATTTTTCATCTTGGGACTACTATATGGCTTTCGAAACCTTCATTCCGAACTAACAATAATGCCGCATTGGAAACTAGGGTACAGCATCACAGAATGGGTGAACGCTATTATAGTGTCTTTTTTATTGCCGCTACCTGTTGTTGGGTTACCTATTGTTTTAGTAATGTTCATATTGGAAAAGAGTTAACAAGGCAATGAAAAAAGACCATAATTACAGACAGTCACTTTTTCTATAACCGGGATTTTCGGAGTCAATTTATTCTCTTCTGGGAATAGCCATTTATCATCCTTGATAAATTGAAAGGAGGGCTATTGTTACAAATCGTAAGGTGTTATTGAATCAGCAATATAGGAAAAGCCATGCAGCAATTAACCGTTGAGTGTGTAGGTGGTTGACTGTAAAGTGACTGTCTGTAATTGGTTTTGGCCGCACAGGCAGCTTAGAAAATGAAGCAACAGAAACTATTTATCTTGCAACGGTTTACTGCCGCACAGGCAGCTTAGAAAAATGGAGAGGAATAAATAGACGTCTCTATTTTAAACTACTAAACGAGGACATCTTTAACTTTTATGAATTAGTGTGAAACAGTGTTTTCCTTAGTTGTTTTACGTTAACTCTATTTTTAATAGGAATAAAAAGTGCGCTTGTATTTAATAGCAGTTAATCTTATTAAATACGGAGTTGACATAGCTGTACAGTTAAGTAAGTATTTGGTGATGATTAAAAAATTGAAATGCAGTTAAACGGCCGTTTGAATATTAATGAGATTTACTGCATAGAATATGCTGTTAGGCACCCGAGGGGTCGATAATGAAATTTGAATTTGGGGATCTATATAAATTTACGGTTTCCTTAGGTGTAGTGTTGATTACGCTTTCAATAGTTGCGCCTTGGTTGTTTCTTAAAGAACCGTTTGATCTGTTTAGGCCTGAATCTGAAATAAAGGTACTTTCTGAAGTTGCTCAGTCAGTGATAAAGAAGAGGCAAGATACAGTTTCATTCATCATTCAATTTATCCCTTGGTTCTCTACTATAGGAGCAGTCGTAGGACTTATCTTGATTTTTCTTGGGCTCAAAAACTGGCATAGAAACCAAATTCATTTAGATGAGCAAACAAGGTTAGATGTAGAACTTAAAAAGCAGTCTCTGCGCGACGCGACAAGCGATGAAATTGAAGAAAAAGAAACCGCTGAATACGAAGAGTTAAAAGTTGCTGAAAGTTCGAACGCTGAAGCGTATCTGGTGAATTCGTTTCGAGGACAGTATTCAAAAATCGAAGAATTAGTCTATACAAAACTGAAAGATACTTATCAAGGTAAATATAAAGTCAATCATAACAAAATGATTTCTAACGTCGAATTAGACATTCTGCTGATTGGGAAAAGTGTTTTAACCAAAGATTACATCATCGAGGTGAAATATATTAGAAAAGGCTTTAACTTTGGTTGGTTGCGTGAGGCATTTCTGAAGAATATATATGCAAAAAGTGTTTATTCTCAAATTACCAATAGGATGCCCAATACAATGCTACTTATTGTAATCGAACCGGAAGCATACGATGAAAATAAGTATACTCGGCTTCTTCAAAAGCTCAACGATGAGCCAGAGGCAAGAAAAGGTAAGGATGCGGTTTGTCTTATTACTAAGCAAGAACTTATGGCATTTAAATCCTCGGAACTGCAAGACAGGTTGTCAATTCATGCCTAACAATTTTGTCCAGTTGACGTTTTGGTCTTCGCTCCGTTTTGGGGTGGCTGTGCCACCATACCCCAAAACTACACTACAACCAAAACGCAACTGACAAAGGCGTTAGGTATGAGGAATATTACTTGAAGCCCAACTACGAGTTATGCACTGTTAGAGAGTTAGAAGACATTTGCGAACATATTGACAAAGATAAATATCCAGAAAGATACCAAGATGTCTTGAAAGCGCTTTCCGCCAGAAGAGAAAAGGAAGCTATTTGGTACGCTGATAATCATCCGGACGATGAGACCTTTTTGTTTCCAAGACGAAGCAATAAGATGAAGATAATTACATCAATTCCTCTGCTAATATTTACTGCTGTCTGTATATACTTTGGTGCTATTCCTTGGAGATATAGGGAAGAGCTAATTACATCAGAAAATGACCCGATACTATTTTGGTTTCTTATTATTCTCTTTTTAGCAGCTGGTATAGGTCAAATACTTACAATTAAGCCAAAAAATGAAAAAAGTAAAACCTAACAATACGCTGGAATTTAGCATTAAACTATACGCAAAATTAACTAAGTGTTAGAGTGACGACATGACATTTAAATTAAGTGCTCAACTGGATCGAGAAGACATAAACCCAAATGAGCTTTTCCAGAAGTACAAAGAATATATAGAAGAAAATCGAAGTAGGTTTCCTTCAAGCGTTCTCAGTCTTTTGGAAGATGATAGATGGCACGGAGGCAGCAACACTATAGCGCCATACTACAGTCACCCCAGCTCAATTAACCTAGCCAACATTGGAAAAAGTAATGCAAAATTAGGTTTAGTGCTTGAAAAAAGTGACTATATTGCAAAACCTATAGAGATCCGTATATCTTATATTGGAGTGTATAAAATCGATATTCCGACTTTCGACTGGGTTGTTGAAAATTCATGGACATGGAGGTAAGACCAATTTCTCTATTATGATAGCTCAGAAGAGTTGAAAACATCCAAAAACTTGTTTCAACATCAAATTGAATGGGTAGGTGGAAGGATATTTTCTGTCATAGCAAGCGACATTAACGTTGAGTGGAAAGAACTCTAACAAGGCATTGGAAAAATGACACAAAAAACTGTACCCCAATTGGGAGTAAAATAATTAATGAAATTTGAAATCATTTCAAATGAAATTTGGCTGAAATCAGAAATGGCTAGCCCTCATTTTTTATGTCAGTTACCTTTTAGTGTGTCAGAAATTGAAGCTATGATTGGTGTTGAGTTCGAAGAGCTCATTGAGGATGGCTTGGGAAGCGTTTGCTATGCTTTTATCTCATTCGATAATCATCAAGTTTTGTTGAAAGGATTTAATAATAGAAGTATAAAAGAGGATTTTTCCGTTTGTGCTTATATGCACAGTAGTGAAAGGAGCCCTGTAGAACTGCTGAGAAAAGTAACTAAAACTTTTGGAATAGATGAATCTCAGTTACTTGAGTTAGGTGAATATATGGATAGCCCTAAATACATCTTGAGCAGGCTTGATGATAACAATAATGAAGTTGAAATTAATAGATTTCACGATAAAAGAGTAGCCGAGTATTTGAGAAAAAAATATGAGGATAGAGGTCATAAGCAAGATTATTATGTTCAAGAAATTATTTAACAATGCGATGAGGTTTAGCGCTAAATTACACATGAAGTCAACTTTGCGTTAAATTCTTTTTTAAAAGCTTTTGGTGTTGACTAGAAATTAGGAATGAGTAATTCTGATGGTATGAATAAACATATTTTTAACTAACAGTTAGAGGGAAGAACATAACTTTATCTAAAATACAATTTGGTCTTTACTTCCTTACCGCTACTTTATTAGTGATATTTTTATCTGTGGGGTTTATCCAAATGAATGAGCCTGTAGAAAAATATAAAGAATATAGTGGTGCGTATTCACATAGGTTTGAATCTCTTCATTTTACACCATGTAATGGAAACGAATCATATTGGGCTGAAGGTTTTGATGAATTAATTCGTTATGATTTGAGATTCAAATATACTCAGTTGAAAAATGAGCAGAATTATATATTTATGCGAATTAAAGGTGAACTTAGTGAAGAAGGAAAATATGGGCATTTGGATATGTATAATAGAGAAATAGTCATTCATGAGATTCTTGAAGCAAAAACAGAAGTACCTGATACTTGCTTAAAGCCTTATAAAGAAGACGCTGTTAATTGAAGTCTTGTTGAATATCCAATTTTATATCTAAATGTTTTAAAATTGGTATGTCCGTTTTTATCTGTAAGTAGCTCGAACAAGGGGCAGGACTTTATAATGAAATCATCACAAGGTTAGATGTAACTTCTTTCAGAAAAAGCTATTCACAATAATACTCGTTATATGGCAATTAAACAAATAAAAAGATAGTAGAATGGAATTTAATCCTTACGATAATTTTGTATTTTTTGATTCTTGTGCATTTGACGGTGGTGGAGATCAAGAAGAGAAGGCTTCTATTGAAGCTCGCGAGATTTTGCACAAGAATAAAAAGAAAGTGATGCTTATGTACTCAGTTGTAAGTGAAATTAGAAATCAAAATATGCCAGATTGGATTCAAGAGATAGAACCTAAATCGCGTCAAACAGTTAAGTTAAATCTTACAAAGAAAGAAAGGAAAGTGTTACGCGAGATTGAGAATATAATTACTGGCAATGTTAAATTAAATAATCGAAAGCCTGATTGTTTACACGTTTTTGAAGCACAAAAGTATGGAGGATGTTTTGTGACCTCAGATAGAGAGATATAAGCACTCAGATATAATAAGAGATAAATACAGTCTTTATATTATCAAACCAAGCGAGCTGTTAGAGCTTCTTTATAAATATAATGAAAAAACATAACAAAAAAAGATGGAATAACCCCCATTTTAAACGCATCATTTCGTTACGGCTTATTATTAATACTAAGCTTAAAAATGGCTGCCTTGTTTTATTTTTTGCAATCAACTAACATCTCTTTTTGAGACATTTCCACATTTTGCTTTGACCACTTAGCACCGAATAAAATAATATGTTTTAATCGTTGGTTAATATCTGATCTGCTAATTGCCGAGGTTAAAATGTTTGACTCAATTTTAGAAAGTTTGTCTCAATTAAGTTTAGGTGAGTGGTTAGGTATTTTAGGAATTTTAGCAACGGTTATTATTGGTGTGATTTTTACCGGTAAAAAGACGATTCAAAAGACCAAAGGTAAAAACTCACCAATAATCAATGCAAAGGGAGATGCTAACTACCATGTTCAAGAAAAAGACTGAGCAAACAACTTCGGGAGACAACTCTCCCATTATCAATGCCGAAGGTAATGTTCACTATGGAATCAGTGAAGAGCATTACGCCATACTCTTAAAACAACTAGAGTTCATGCAAGAGCAAACCCAATCTAAAGATAATCAACTCGAACAAAATCAGAAAATTGTTGATAACTTCTTATCCCAAATAGCAGCCAAAGATAAAGATATTGCAGAGCTGCAACGAGAGCTTGAAGATTATAAGCAGCGGGTAGATAACCTATTAGGCGATAAACACATTTCAGCGGAAATTAAAAAGCTGGTTAATGAAGGAAAAATTGACCAAGCCGAAGAATTGGTGGATCAACATTATCAAGCGCAAGATAAAGCCTTAGAAGAGGGCTTAGCTTTAAGACATTATGAAAGAGCCAAAATAAAACGGTTAAAGCTTAAATACTATGAGGCTTACGAGTCAGCTAAAAAAGCAGTTGTTTTGAGTGCAAATAATATTGATATGCTTCAGTTGGCGGCAGATCGTGCGAGTGATATAGCGCAATATGATGAAAGCATTCATTGGAATGAGCAGGCATTAAATTTATTAAAAACAGATGATGTAAAAGCAATTGCGCGTATTCATAATCAATTGGGTTTAGCATGGCAGGATAAGGGAGTTTATGACCAAGCGATTGAGTATTTTGAACAAGCCTTGGCGAGTGATTTAAAAATCTTTGGCAAAGACCACCCCAGTGTAGCTACTCGTCATAATAATCTTGGGACCGCATGGCAGGACAAGGGAGATTATGACCAAGCGATTGAGTATTTTGAACAAGCCTTGGCAAGTGGTTTAAAGACCTTTGGTGAAGAATATCCACAAGTGGCTATTTACCGCAATAATCTTGGGTTAGCATGGCAGAACAAGGGAGAGTATGACCAAGCGATTAAGTATTTTCAATTAGCCTTGGCGAGTCACTTAAAGACCTTTGGCGAAGAGCATCCTAATGTTGCAACTTGCTACAATAATCTCGGGTTAGCATGGCAGTATAAGGGAGATTATAACCAAGCAATTAAATATTGTGAACTAGCCTTAGCGAGTGATTTAAAAACCTTTGGTGAAGACCATCCTAAAGTCGCTACTCGCTATAATAACCTCGGAGCGGCATGGTATGATAGAGGTGATTATGACCAAGCGATTGAGTTCTATGAACTAGCCTTGGCTAGTGATTTAAAGACCTTTGGTGAAGACCATCCCAGTGTGGCTGCTCGTCGCAATAATCTTGGGTTAGCATGGCAGAAAAAGGGAGGTTATGACCAAGCGATTAAGTATTTTCAATTAGCCTTGGTGAGTGATTTAAAGAGCTTTGGCGAAGAGCATTACAATGTGGCTAGAGTTCGTAATATTCTTGGGTTAGCATGGCAGAAAAAGGGAGGTTATGACCAAGCGATTAAGTATTTTGAATTAGCTTTGGCGAGTAATTTAAAGACTTTTGGTGAAGTTCATCCTAGTGTGGCTGCTTGCCACAATAATCTTGGGTTAGCATGGCAGAACAAGGGAGAATATGACCAAGCGATTAAGTATTTTGAATTAGCCTTGGCGAGTAATTTAAAGACTTTTGGTGAAGTTCATCCTAGTGTGGCTGCTTGCCACAATAATCTTGGGTTAGCATGGCAGAACAAGGGAGAATATGACCAAGCGATTAAGTCTTTTCAATTAGCTTTGGCGAGTAATTTAAAGAACTTTGGCCAAGACCACCCTAGTGTGGCTAAAGTCCACAATAATCTCGGAACAGCATGGCAGAACAAGGGAGATTATGAGCAAGCAATTAAGTATTGTGAAAAGGCTATTAAATGCCTTAAAAAAATATTCGGAAACACACATCCTAGTACAAAAACTGCTGAGTCAAATTTAGCTGGGGTGATAGCTAAAAAAAATCAAAGTTAGCATTAGGTTATTTCCATTTTAAAGATCACTGATAGTTGTACTCTAAAAAGCTTATTACTTACAAACTGCTCTACTTACTGCTTTTTTATTTTACCTTGTTTTTTGCTTAAGATTTTTTACAACTAAACTTCAACGCTTTAACAAACTTGTCAGGTTAGTTTTTTCTCTGCAATGACTATTTTTGTTTCTTTAATAAAGATCAATTTTACCTATCTACTAACAGATCAAATTGATTAAAAAAGAATAAGAATTCGTTCGTTAATATCCAAAATAAAAACGTTGTTTTTTCCAATTTTTTCTTAGGTTTTTATTGTGTTTTTATGATAGTATTTCTCCTGCAATCGACTGTTGTTCAGTCGGTCTTTTTGCAAGAGTTGGGTATTTGAATTGCGTTTTTTCTGTTTTTAAAAAACAGTGCCAAAGAAATAAAATTTGAATAACTCATACGTTGTAAACTAAAACCATTAACTTAAAAGTTAGTTGGCCGTTTAAGCGCCCCGGGCAACAGTTCGCACCTGCCACCCAGAGCTAGGCCACAGTCACTCTCAGAGGAGTAACCATGACTTATCTTTATTATAAAGCTTTGTCGCTAGCAGCGCGAGCCCAGTTTTTCAAACACCTTAGGTGTGTTTTCATTATCACTAATCTCCATGCCTTGCATTTAACTTTTTGTTTCTTAAAGAAAAAAATCATTATCTAGTCCTATTTTAACCAGTTTTAGACGAATTGTTTGATATTTGAGATATTCAAATTAAGCATTGTTGTGCCTAAAAAAGCCACAAGCAAGCTTAAAACAATCCGTCATAACCCAGTTTGAGAAGCTGGGTCAGTGCATGGTTAATGGGGCCCAATGAATGATATCGAATGCATAAAAAAGCGTTTAGGCGTTTTCTGGTCAGTTGAAAAGCTTGTTTTTGGAAATGGTTATTTTCATAAGCTAACTCATAAGCAGTATGACCAGTTTTTTAAAATCACAATTTAAACTGTTAGCAAAAGAAACACAAAAGGAATGTAAAAGATGCCATTACCACCCAATGATTTTTTTAATCAAAAACAATCACAAAAATCCATTGAACAACTGCTTATCGATGCCAGAAACTTATACGGTCTTTCCGGTGAACTCATTGGTATTTATTTACCCCTCTTTAAAAACACCCAACAACAATACCAATTGTTTTCACTTATTTGCAACTTCTTTCAAATGGAAAAGCGTTTTAATCTAAAACTGATAGAAATGAATATTGATGTCTTCAACTACCAATACAACACCGATATGTTATTTAACACACCTTTAGTCAAATATGATTTAGTGAGTAGCCTGAATCAATTTTTAGACGATGTGCAAAACGGAAAACAACCCCTCGTTGTTCGTTCACCCAACCGAGGGCGTTACTAATGAACCCGTTAGTTAAAAATAAAAAAATACTCTTTAAACAAAAAGAAATTGAAAGCATTTTATTAGAAAGCAGACAAGTTATGGACATTACCGCCCACTTTCTATGCTCACTACTAAAGTGTCAATTCAACCATGACCAACAAAACTTACTCTATTCATTATCACTCAGCTACAATCAAATGGAACAACTGATAAACAACACCTTAAAAACAAACTTAGGTATTGATGTATTTGAACAAAATCACTCAACCGCTTATTCAAGCATTAGCAAAGAGTTAACTATAAAATTTGAACAATTAGCTGAAATACTTCATCAAGAAATTCATAAAAAACAACAGGAGAATACAGAAAAATAAGCCAATAAAAACCAGCAAAATAATTTCAATTGCTCACAGTTGTTAAACCATTAAGAGAAGTACGCTTAGCTTTATTATTTAAACCTGAAACGAATAAAGCGTACTTTCTACATTTATTAATTTTTATCTGATTGATTTTATTATAGAATATTTTATTAATTGAATATTATATCGATTTAGTGAATATAATATTCCTAGAATTATCTTAAATAAAAGCTATAAGTTGCTGTTTAAATTAATAAAATAGACTAAATGCAGTGTATTATTAATAATATTAATGAGATTTACTGCATAGAATATGCTGTTAGCTACTGCGAGATTAGTATGGATTTGAAGTTGAACTTTGGCTCTCCACATCATGGATGGTTACCTTGTGAACTTAGACTGGGTGAACATTTTGTTGAATTTGAAGCGTCTGATGTTCCAAACAATCCAGTAGAGGATCTTGTTGACTGTCTTTGGAAAGCTATAAGAGGTGAAGCTTCAGAAGTTTGGTGGCATTTAGAACCAGCGGGATATTATTTCTTGATGGAGCCAAATGGGAGCGAGCTGTTATTTAAGCTCCAGTATTCACCGGACTCTACAATTGCTATGAGGCAAACAGTTTTAGAAGCACAACTTAACTTAAAAAGAACCTTAATGATGTTTTGGCGAAGTGCTAAGAAAACAGGTTCCTTTGCTGTTTCAGACACTGACTGGCCGGGTATAAACAATAAAGATATGGAAAAACTAAAACATAAAATTGCTACGATAAAACTGGACAGCCACTTCTTATAAATACTAAATCGACACATCTTTTACTTTGATGAATTAGTGTGTAACAGTGACTTGCTCAGTTGTTTTACGTTAACTCATTTTTAATGGAATAAAAAGTGCACTTGTATTTAATTGCAGTTAATCTTATTAAATACAGAGTTGACATAGCAGTGCGGTTAAGTAAGTATCTGATAATGATTAAAAAATTGAAATGCAGTTAAACAGTTGTTTGAATATTAATGAGATTAACTGCATAGAATATGCTGTTACGTATAAAAAGGAATTACCTATGAAGCTAATATTTTTAATATCTATTATTGCAATTTCAAATACAGTATTTGCATCTGATAATATTGAGTGCTTGTTTACAAAGTTTCATTTGGCTAACCATGCAAACACTACAATGAATGGCTATGCGAAAGTAAACCAATCATTGAGTATAGTTAAGCTAAAAACAGCACCTGAAACCTTGAAATTAGATGGTTCTAAAAGGGCGACGAATAGTAGTTATTGGGTAAAATTGATAAAAAATAATTTTGACGCGACGACGACTAGTTTTGTTGGCGATTTTGCGGATATTCTAACCATAGAACATGAGCTAGGTGAAAACGGAAAGGGGCTAAATGGTTGGTACTCCGCGTCATTGGTGTCATCCAATGTTTCTACAACAACAACGAATATCGGTAAATGTTTAATCAAAAATACGTAACCAGAAAATGTTGCGGATTCATTACTCGTGGCCTCGCAATGAATCGCAAATTTAAACGTTAGCTTTCTAGGAAACGTATGGAATATTTTGTAGAAATCGTAAAAGCACTAGCTTGGCCAATCTCGGTCATCTGGATAGGCTATATCTTTAGATCTGAGGTTCGCCAACTTTTAGAGCGGGTGTCTTCCTTCAAATACAAAGATGTCGAAGCAAGCTTTGAGAAAAGCCTAGTACAAGCAGAGCAGAGCGCGCGGAATATTGAAAAACCAAAACTAGATGAGTCTGAATCTGAGATTAGTCAAAAAGAGCAGTTATTGCGTATAGCAGAAGTTTCACCGCGTGCGGCTGTCGTTGAAGCTTGGACTCTTATTGAAACCGCAGCAATGAAAAATGGCTTGTGGGTGGGGACGGCCATAAAGCGAACTAATCCAAAGATGATACTAGATCACCTTGAATCGTCAGGTAAGTTTTCGCCAGAGAATCTGGGGTTGATTAACCAGCTTCGCCAAATAAGAAACAAGGCAAGCCATTTACCAGATTTTGCAGTTACACAAGCAGAGGCTGAGCGATATTTAGATTTGGCTGTAAAAGGTGCAGCGGTAATTGAAGCAAGCGTAAGCTAACAAGGCAATGGTTCGGAATTTTAAAAGCTCCGGCTTCGCCTCCACTTTTAAAATCCGCACATTGCGGCGTTAGCTTTTTTCAAATTACGGAGATAATCATGAAAAACCTAAAAGACATACTCATCGATGCTGGTGAAATCGATAAGTACTTTGATAAGCAAGTTCCTGTCAACTTGTGGCGCGCCAAAAATCTGAAATCTAAAGATCCCATATTCGGAATGGTTGAGCGAAAAGTTGTTCGCAATAACGGTAAGGTTCGACCAGCAGATATCACCATATATCAAAAAGGTGGTATCAGTTGGGTCTCAGTGCAAGATCGACCAAGAGGTATAAGTACCTTTGATAAGCCGAATGTTTTTTCACGGGGGAAATGGGACTATTATAAGATACCGGCAGGTACAGATATTCCCAACGGGCTTGCAATAGTAGAGGACGGAATGAATATTGCGTTGGGAGCGAAACATTACACAATTGCTCCAGCTTTTGATATGCCATTAGAACAATTCAAAAATCTGTTAAATATACTTGCACAAATTTTAGTTAGAGAGAGCGCTTAATGAATATTAGCAACAATATGGCACCACTTCTTGTTCAGGCGGTTCTTGACGCTATCAAGTTTAATCAGGAACTGTTGAAGAGTGATACGTTAAGAGATATAGAAGATCACGAAGAGTACTTAATGAGTCTTGGTAATCTATTAGGCCACGTAGAGGATGAATATAAAAAAATAGAGCAGGATGCTGGTATTCCTCTCTCCCATCTAAATCGGGGGGGTGAAAGCTAACAAAAACATGTAGCCGATGCAAAAAACGCATAGCTAATGTTGGCGTTAGGTATACAAATATTTAAGTATGATGAATATTTTTACAGATTATGATGAAGAGCTTTTCTTCAAGTTTACACTTAGTCCTGAAAAGGGATTGGCTGAGGTTGAATGGCTTGAGCACGATGAATTTCCACCTCTGTCACCGAGAAAAGCAATAGCATGTTCAAAGTTAGCACTAGAAAATATGCTAGCAAAATTTCGTGTAGCTGAAGATGCTCGTTTTGGAGAATGTGCTCTTTCATGCACAAACGACATGTGGTACTACATAGTAACGTGGTTTGTTTGGCCGCAAGAGCCGGGCGACATGTCTAGTATTCGAGTACCCGTTTATTTGAATGGTCAAGTACCAAGTTATGAAGTTTTTGATTACCAAAGCCGAGCTGAAGCTTGGAAAACCTAACAAGCGTTATTTGTTTATAGATTTAAACACAAGATGTTTTTAAAAATATTAATGAGATTTACTGGATATAATAAACGTTAAGTGAAAAAATTGTGGGATTGAAACTCTTTATTTTTGTATTTGTATTCTTGGGATTTGGTAGTCAAATTAACTCATCGACTGCTGCTTTTTCCGGTCATGAAGAAAATGGACACTTTTGGGGATTTTTAATTGTTTCATTATTGGTCGGAGCTTCCATAATTAGTAATAGTGTAAAAGTGAAAACTGATGGCCAATCTTACTTTAAGGGATTCGGGTGGATAAACTTAGGTTTATATATTGCTTTCAGCTTTGTGATGATAATAGCTTCATTTCTTGAGTTTTAATTTGTGGACTAAACATAAATAAATATGTATTTGTAAGCTGTCGCTTAACAATACACAAAATTAGCTTTAAGTTAATTAATCAACAAAGTACTATTAAAAGGAGTTTTTATGATAAATATCAAAGAGTTTTATTTATTCCCGGAAGATGTCTACCGAATGGGGAATTCGGGAAGTCACAGAATGTCGGTGATCAGGCGAAATGAGATCAATGTAATCGAACTTAAAGGTGTTCCCGTTGTTGTTGCTAATAACAAAGGCGTTAGTGTTTGGACCAAAGAGGGAGTAATTGAAAAAGGTCTTACGGGTTATGCGTGGCTGATTAAGTCAGGAACAGGAGTTCCACAAGGTTTGAAAATCGTAAATGATACACCTGGACATTATATGTTGGCACCAATAAGGAATATGCCTTTAGATTCTTACAAGGGTTTGCTTGAAGAAATGGGCGTGAAAAGTGAAAAATACCTTCAGATTAAAAAAGACGGTTCTATGATTAAGGTTGGTTAAATGACAAATACTATATTGAAAAGCATAAAATTGGAGCTATCGGAAAGAGAAGTTCGATATATTTCGCACGCATTGAGCGAGCTAATGATGAAGCTCCAAGATGAAATAGATAAAGATCCAGATGGTGATAATGACTTAACTCCCATGTATGCAGATGATGTTTTGAATCTACGTGATGCATATAATCATATTAAAGATGAGGCTGTTCCTATTTTTGGGGAGCAAGTTCTCACCGTTTCCTACGAAACTTTATAAGAGAGAATAGTTAACAAAGCGCTGCACTCTGATGTCCAAAGCTCTGTGCCTTTTGTGTATTCCGTTTTTTTATAAGTTAACACAAAAGGCGTCCTATTTGGGGCGGGGGTAAGAAAGTGACGCTGAATGGGACTCCCATGATTTTTAAAGTCTTAGAGGTGTTTGTGGAGACGAATCATAAAACTTAATTATATGATTTTTTAAAGTCTATAACTAGTCAAAGCAGCATACGCAAAAAATGCGAAACTGCTTGAGGTGTTAGGTGATCGTATGGCTATGAAGATAACCGAAAGAATAAAAGAACTCATGAAGCTACATTCTGCTGGTGCAACGGTCAGGAACAATAGTCCTTTTTCAGATATTGAAACTTCTTTAGGAAGTGATGAGTACGATCCGGAAGAATTAAGGAAGTGGGTGTTCCCAAGCCCTGGAGCAATATACGGACTAGATAAAAGCGAGGAATTTCTAAAGTTATGCCCGACTGTAACGCCTGAAATAGTTTTGGCACTACTTGCTGAGTTTAACTGGCGAGACAGAATTACTGCAGCCTGCTACTCGGCAGTATTGGGACTAAATGAACTAGAAACTGAAATAGGTAACCTTCTTTTAAAAAGTGAAGTTTGCTACGCAGGCAAAGGTTATTGTGTAGCACTTGCTAGCTTTAACTCTAAAGGGTCAATAGCATATTTGAATCAATATCTAGATTACTACCTAACGCAAATAGATAAGTGTTTTGATCAAGGTACAGCTATGGGAGCTCTAGCTTATTTGGATAATATTAATGGAACTGAGCTAGTGTCTACAAAGCTTGAGCTATGGAATGAATTTGTTAATGATAAAGAGTATTGGCAGCTAGAAGATTATATTTCTGATTTTGAAGAACAAATGAAGTCAGTCAAAAACTTGAAAGAGCAACTAAATGCCATTTAACAAGAGCTCGAAAGTTGGTTCTGCGAAAAAACACGCCTCACAATTTGAGTGAGCGTTATGCATCTGAAAAGAATAGTGGATATTTTAAGTGAATATTGAAGAAACGGCCGATCAAATAGAAATTATATTGAGGGGGGCTATTGAGGCATCTTCAAATTATGAAGCGGCGCCACACAATTATTGCATTTTGTTTAACCCTCAGCTTGATGAGCGCTGGGTATTGGTGTTCTTATTTAAAAATTCTGATAAACACCGAATCGCTTTAGAGAATGGTGTTTGTTTCTGGTTACATCAGTATTTTACGGACTGCGTTTCAAAAGATACGAAGCTAAACAATTTGAATTCATACGTCGCATTTGATTCTGGCGAGCTTCCGGAGAACCAAGAAGAATATGGTCAGTTACACGAAAAATTTGTAGCCGAACTCGAATCGTTAAAAAATGAGTCCGTAGATGGTCATGTTGAAATTTGCGGGTTATGTGAACATGACTTTAATAAGCACCAAATGCTAGGCCAAGCACAAGGTGATGAGATTGCTCCATCTAGGGGCTGGATGATTTGTCCTGATAAAAAGTGCGCATGTTTTAGAACGTGGAGTGCGAGTTATAGTGATGGAGATACATAGCAAGCAGTTGGTGTTAAGACAACTTACGCGTGCTGTCGCACAACCGAGTGTTATTTGTTTATAGATTTAAATACAAGATTTTTTAAAAAATATTAATGAGATTTACTAGATATAATAAGCGTTAAGAGGAAGATCGAATTTTGACACATAGGAATATCTTGATAATTGTTTTACGGTTGGCTGCGGTCTTTTTAGCAATTCGTGTTTTGGAAAATTTTCCACAACAATATGCTGGATATATTAATCTAGGAGACGAATATGGAACCCGGTCTTACCTGATATTTACAATCATAATTCCAAATGCTATTTCTCTGCTGTTCTCAGCACTATTTTGGATGTTTCCAAATAAACTTATAGCTACAATTGTTCCTGATGCTGCAAAGAATAAAAGTGACCCTGAGTATTTTGAGAGTTTGAATTCTGCGTTAGTCTCTGTGGTGGGAGTGTACATTGTCGCTTTTGGTCTTGCTGATTTAATTTATTTCTATGCGTTAAAACAAGAGATGATTAGCCAATTTGGTGAAGGTGCTGTATTGCAACCAACCGACCATGCAGCATTTGTAGCAACTTTTGTAGAAGTTGTGATTGGAACTCTTCTAATAATCGGAAATAAAGGTTTTACTAAAGCTATCTCCAAAATCCGACATAGAGGCTCTTAACAAGTATTTGAATTTTAATCGGTGATAAAACAACCTCTCAAATTAAACGAGCGTTATATAAACTTATGAAAAAGAAGAGCTACTCAAAACTACTAACGATGTTTTTCACTGCAGTGGCAGTTACTTTGCTTAATGAGCCAATCACGTACCTGGTTTCCCCCAATGAAAGTCTAGTGACGGAATCTGGCTGGAAGAGTTATGACTCTCCGAGGACAGCGCGAATTGAGTTTCTTTTATGGTATGGTGCAGATATCAACTATGCTTCTGAAGAGCATCGGTACCATACGCCATTAATTGAATCGATAATATGGGACAATCGAGAAGTAGCCGATTTACTTATTAAGAATGGAGCTAAACTAGAGTTGGGAGTGATGAAGCAAACATTTAATGGGAATTTAATGGACATAGCGTGTATTTATAATTCATCAAATTCAATCGAGTTACTGTCATCTTTGGGGTTAAAAGTAACGCGGGAACACAAAGATAGTGCGAAATCTAAAACGCAGAATGATAAGTGTCAACCGGATTTATAGCTATAAATTGCAAAATATTCCGGTTAAACTACAACTTGAATTTTTGAATTGAGCATTACATAAAAAAAGAGGAAATGTTTTGAAAAAATTAATTGGTATTATCGGTTTATCCATTGTCTGCGGAAATACTTTCGCTGGTAATACAACGGTAACAACTAAAATTGATAAACTATATAGCTATGCTGAACAAGGTATATTTGATGGAGATATCGCTATTTTGATTTCAAATCCACCCGTAGGTTGTGAAGGCGGATACTGGCTACGAAAAGCAGATACCTTGGGTTATAAAAACACTCTGTCATTTCTTTTGTCTGCATTTCATTCTCAAACAACTGTCAGCCTGAGTGGAAATAATAATGAGTTGTGGTCTGGTTCTTCTAACAAATACTGCCGACTTGATCAAATAGCGTTAATGAAATAGTGTAACCAGTGTATAGGTTTCGATTCGGCGAAAAGCATACGCAAAAAATGCGCAGCTACTTGAGGTGTTAACAGAACAACCCAATGGATAAAGCACTAGAGTTAAAAATCAGTGTAGATAAAGGTCTCTCTATTTCACGGAGTGAGGCATTACAACGGCTTGCACAATCGGCGCTTGTAAAAAAGCTTACACGAGATTGGAGCGATGACCCTCTATTTTGTGTGTGGAGACTCATTGCGTTGAGCGAGATACCTTATGCCCGACACCTGGAATATACCCGCAAACTAATTGATTGGATCTTTGAGAATCTTGCAACGCCTTTTGGCTTCTCGTTAAGTGGTGATGAAAAGTATTTTTTACCTTGTTATAACGCAATGCTAGTTTCTGCGATGTGCCGGCTAGAGCAATCTAAAGCAGAGTCGGTTTTGAATGGTGTTGAATGGATTGTTACCTATCAACCAATGGAGCGAGGAATATCAGTATCTATTCCAAAATTGAATTTTGATAGATTCGGTGGTTGTTTTAAAAGTACGCCTTGCTACATTGGAGTCGCCAAGTCTGTATTTGCATTGTTTTCTTACTGGGAGATAACTGGAGATGCAAGCGTTAACGAAAAATTGAAGCAAGGCAAAGAGTACTTACTCGAACATCATCTAGTAAAAAAGCGTAGCGATGGCAAGCCTATTACCGGACATATTATGGATATTTCATTTCCTGAGTCTTACAACCTAAACATTGTTGAACTGATTCGTTTTGCTGGTAATGCCAAACTTTTGGATGATCCTAGAACGCTATATGCAATACGTTATTTGGAGGCCAAAAAAGAAAAGTTGGGTTGGAAAACAGATTTTCGCTATAAAGCGAAAGGATACACTACCTTTGATGATGGTAGAAAAACAGGTGATTGGGTAACTTATGTGATCAATCAGGCATTAAATACAAGGCGATGCTAATAAAGCTTTGTACGGATAAGTTGTTAGGCAGCGTTGCGATCATTGCTAGCACCGTTATGTTGAAAAGGAGTTCGAGTTATGAATGTGTCTGACCTTTCCCCCAAAACTATACCAGTTAATAGTAGAGAAAAGAATTCAGATTTTTTAAAGCGAGTACGTACAGAAGTTAGTAAGCAAATAAAATAGTCTCATTGAAAAATGTGTTAAAAATAAGTTTAGGTAGAGATCTTTCTATAATTTAATAAGGACGATTCATGCGTTTAATAGTATTTTTAATAATCCTATGCTCTTTTGACGTCTTTGCTTGTGTTCCTTGCGATAAGAATGCAACAAAGATGATATTTAAAGTCCCTGCACCGAATTTCCCTCAAAGTTATCATAGCGAGAGAGATAGGGGGTATGTGAAATACAAAGTTGGAAATGGAAATCGCAACTTGGAGAAGCAAATTGAAATTATTGAGTTATCTCCACCGGACGCTCCTCGAACGAGCATTCTTAAAATGTTAAGCAAAGTAGAATATCGATATGTTATTAAAAAAGGTCACTATTCTGGTTGTATCGAAAGTTATGAGTTTGAAATAGAGTTTCAACTTCCTCAAAGAATCAAGATTGACAATGAGGTAAAATTACCACTACCTAAGATTAAAATTAACCAGTCATTGCAACTGAATGATTCTGTTAAACAATGAAGCGTTTACACCCTAGGCTACCAATTCTTATTCTGACTGTATGGGCTATATATGCTTGTTCTTGGGTAAGCGTCTGCTAATTCCACCTAGCGATTTTATCTATTGTTAAAATTCCAAGGCATTAATGCTTCAATGTTGGTGGTCGCTCTCGGTAACTCAGTCAGCAGATAGTTCAGATAATCAAATGGAATGAGTCCATTCGCTTTAGCGGTTTCAATCAGACTGTAAAGTGTTGCACTGGCTTGTGCGCCTCTGGCGGTATTGGCAAATAGCCAGTTTTTACGCCCAATGACCAGCGGTTTAATAGCCCGCTCAGCCCGGTTGTTATCAATATTCAGTTGGCCATCTTCAGTGTAGCGAATGAGTTTGGGCCATTGATTCAAACTGTAAGCAATGGCTTTGCCTATCGCGGATTTCGGTGGGACTTGTAGGGCAGATTTATCCAGCCACGTTTTAAACTGATTGAGTAGCGGCAGAGCTTTTTCCTGCCGCTGATTCAATTTTTCATCGGACGATAGTGCCTTGATTTGCGTTTCAATCCGATACAGCTTTTTGATGTGGCTAATGGCCCAGTTAGCTTTACCGGTTTTATTTTTTCCCTGGACTTTTTCTGCCTCAATAAACTTACGTCTAGCATGGGCCCAACAGCCCACGAGTTTGGCTTGGGTTTGTTCATAGCCCGCATAGCCATCCGCTTGCAAATAGCCTTTAAAGTCCTGCAAAAAATCAACAGCGCACTGCCCACGACGACTGGCTTGATAGTCAAACAACACCATATTCGGTATCCCATTATCTTGAGGCGAGTCAGAGCCTGTGCAGTAAAGCCACATATAGCATTTAACTTTATCCTCACTAATCACATTCAATGTCGTCTCATCTGCCTGGATGACGGGTTGTTGTAACATCAATTCATGCCAACGTTCAATAATGGGTTTAAACAATTCAGCACACTTTAACATCCATTCACTCAGAGTTTTGCGGTTAAGTTCAACACCGTGTTGCACAAAGAGTAGCTCTTGTCGATAAAGCGGCAGGCTATACTGGTACTTGCTGGTTATCACCTGACTCAACAAGGAAGGCGTGGCCATACTCTTCGGAATGGGACTGACTGGTACGGCCGCTTGTTTGATGCTAACTTGCGTTTCTTTTTTCTCACAAGTCCGGCAACTATATTTAGGGCGAACATGTTCAATCACTTTAATGCTCGCTGGAATAAATTCTAACTGCTCACTTTTATCTTCACCCATTCGGTGAAGCTCACCACCACAACAATCACAAACTTTTTCTTCATCAGCTATGTCATGAATAATCACTTCTCGCGGTAAATCTTGCGGGAGCGGCTTTCGTTTGGGTTTATTGCGAGTGTAACTGATACTCTCTTTTTCTGGCTCAATACCCTCATCAGCAATTTGCTCCGCTTCATTAAATAAGTCTAACTGTTCTTCGTGAGCTTCACTGCTTTGACCAAATCGCTTGTGTTGCGCCAGACGAAATTGTTCTAATAAATACTGATTTTGAGCCATGAGCTGTTTATTTTTCTCACGCTCGGTCAGAAGCAGCGCTTTGAGCGCTGCCATATCATCAGGGAAAATATCTGGTGAGTGTTTCATGGCCGACAGTCTAACAGAGTTGACGGCCCGGTAACCTAATTGACGATCAGCGGTTGATTTTTTTGATCAACGGACCCTTTCAAATGTGATAGCTTGATGGCCTTGCATTCGACTAATATCTAGCCCGGATAATAACCAACACCACTGTTGCTCGGTTAAAGCCATCATGGCCTGAGAATGTTTTTTCGGCCACTTGAATTTCTCTTTTTCCAGACGTTTATACCATAAGGCAAAACCGGTGTTATCCCAGTAAAGCACTTTGAGTTTATCTCTCGCTTTATTGCAAAAAACGAATAGCGCTTCACTGAAAGGTGAGAGTGCCATCTCCTGCTCCACTATCACCGTTAAACCGTTTATTGATTTGCGAAAATCCACCGGGTCTCGATGCAGATAAATCAACTCGAAATCGGTTGCGGATTTCATACTAATGCCTTAACAAGCTTCGCTAACCAGTTGGCCTCTACTGAATCGGGTAAACTCAATTGCAGCTCTCCAACTTTCATTTCAATCTGTGTCGGTCTTGACTTGGGACGATTCACTCGGATAAATGACTGAGTACCTTGGAGCCGCTCGGCTTTCCAGTTTAAATCCAGCTTCCGCTTGCTGAAGTATTTGGCACACAATCGATTCTCTCGACAAAAAGCGGCTGCCGTTAAACCACTTTCATCGTGTTGTTTAAATAATGACAACCATTCTTGCTCGCTACGTTTGTTCATCTTAAAGTCTCCTGAATTAAAAAAACTGAAGACTTTAAGCTTTTAAAATATCTTCACAAGGTGGGGATAACTAGATGTTCACGTTCTTGGTTGGCTTCGATATTAGGTTTTGCCTTGTTGATAGTTTTTATTACATATATGCCATATAAGATTGATAAATCAGATCCTGCAAACAAGATTATAGAAAGAGTGAATAAAAATGTTTAACAAGCGGCTGCTATGGATAAGTATTCGTCTGACCTGTATATAGACGTTTGACCGAAGAACACTTAGTTATTACTTGTGTTAAAAGAAAATAACTTTATTGAAGCATTAACTTATTTAGAAAATAAAAGTTTAAAGTGAGCCTGTCAACCAAGGTTGATAGACTCACAAATTAAGATAATTTTATTTAAGATTGGAAGCGTGAAACTCAATATGATCTTGCATAAAAGTATTCATTAAATAATAGCTATGGTCATAACCTTGTTGCATTCTCAGCTTTACGGCTTGTCCATGTTCTTCACAAGCTTTCACAAATATTTCAGGTTTAAGTTGCTCTTGCAAAAAGTTATCACTGGTTCCTTGATCAATTAATATTTCATTGGGGCTTTTGTAACCCTCAATAATTAGCTGAGTGGCATCGTAGTTTTTCCAGTTTTCTCGATCGCTTCCTAAATAACCCTCAAATGCTTTGTGTCCCCAAGGGCATTGCATGGGTGCAACGATTGGAGCAAATACTGAAATTGAACGAAATTGCTCAGGATGTTTTAGTCCAATGGTTAATGCGCCGTGTCCTCCCATAGAATGACCAAAAATACCACACTGTTCATGATTAACCGGAAAGTGCTTTTCAATTAATTGAGGCAGTTCTTTAACAACATAATCATACATTTGGTAAGTGGTAGACCAAGGAGCTTGCGTTGCATTTAAGTAAAAGCCGGCACCACTGCCAAAATCGTAGCTGTCATGTTCGCCATCATAATCAGTACCGCGAGGACTCGTATCGGGGCAAACAATAATAATGCCGTGTTGACTGGCATATTGTTGAAAACCGCCTTTTGTAGTGACATTTTCTTGGGTGCAAGTCAGGCCCGATAAATAATAAAGTACTGGAAAATGTTGGTTATCACTATTATCTGGTACATAAACACTGAATTCCATTTCACATTGAGTCGATTCAGCAAGGTGTGTATAAACGCCTTGCTGACCATTAAATGAACGTTGTTCGCTTTTGGTATTGATTGTCATCTTATAATTTCCAAATATTAATTCTGATAAACCTTTCTGCTCATGAGGTATTAATCAAATAAAACAACACTGCGAATACTTTCTCCGGCATGCATTAAATCAAAAGCGGAATTGATATCTTCTAATGGCATTGTATGGGTGATTAAATCATCGATATTGATTTTGCCATCCATATACCAGTCAACAATTTTAGGCACGTCAGTACGCCCTTTGGCGCCACCAAAGGCCGATCCTCTCCAGACTCGTCCGGTGACTAGCTGAAATGGACGGGTTGATATTTCTTGTCCTGCTCCTGCCACGCCAATTATAGTGCTTTCCCCCCAGCCTTTATGACAGCATTCTAAAGCGTCGCGCATCACATCAACATTGCCTATGCATTCAAAAGAGTGATCGGCGCCACCCTTGGTTAACTCAACTAAGTAAGGCACCAGATCGCCTTTAACTTCTTTAGGGTTGACAAAGTGAGTCATACCAAACTTTTCAGCCATGACTTTTTTTGCTGGATTCATATCAACGCCCACAATCATGTTGGCACCAACCATTCGAGCACCTTGTATAACGTTAAGTCCGATTCCTCCTAAACCAAATACAATCACATTATCGCCAGGTTTGACTTTAGCAGTATTAACAACTGCACCAATGCCTGTGGTGACTCCACAGCCGATATAACAGACTTTATCAAAAGGTGCGTCCGGTCGAATTTTAGCTAATGCAATTTCGGGGACTACGGTAAAATTAGAAAAGGTTGATGTGCCCATATAATGATGGATCTTGTCGCCATTTAAAGAAAAACGCGAAGTACCGTCGGGCATTAAACCTTGTCCTTGAGTTTCTCTGATAGCTTGGCAAAGATTGGTTTTACCTGATAAACAATATTCACATTGTCGACATTCTGGCGTATAAAGTGGAATAACGTGATCACCGGGTTTTAGTGAAGTGACGCCTGCGCCGACTTCTCGAACAATGCCTGCACCTTCATGACCTAAAATAGCTGGGAATAAGCCTTCTGGATCGGCACCTGACAAGGTAAATTCGTCGGTGTGGCAAACACCGGTGGCTTTGATTTCAACCAGGCACTCGCCTGCTTTTGGGCCGTCGAGTTTAACTGTTTCAATGGTGAGAGGTTTTCCTGCCTGAAAGGCAACAGCTGCTTTAGTTTCCATAAAATAGTCCTTCGCGATTTCTGAGTGTTAATTAGATGTTGGTTATTGAAAAGTATTGTCCTACCTGAACATAGGATTTGCAACTGGTGAAAGCATCAATCAATGATTCGTTAGTTAATATCTATCAAGCGTTATTGGGCGGATGGTGTTATTTGAAAGGCGAAAAATCATTAAAAGGTGCTGATATATAGCCGATTGAATCAAAACTGTTTTGATAAGAGTTTTCTTCTCAGGGATAGCCGTCGGTGAATAATAATGAGAAAATACGCTTTAATCATTGAATGTTGGATTGATAGTGATATGAAGATTATTTCCCAGGCCGTAAAGTTTGAAGGAGAGGCTGGTGTTATTCAGGGAACTTTGGATTTGCCTTCTGAGTCGGTTAGAAGCGGTTATATTTCGGTTAATTGTCATCCTCACTCGCTGCATGGCGGCAGCATGACTAATAAAGTGATTCACACCGTTTCACGTAGTATCGCTGGACTGGGAATACCCAGCTTGCGTTTTAACTTTAGAGGTGTCGGCCAAAGTGCAGGTGAATATGACGAAGGGCAAGGCGAGCAAGCTGATTTAAAGGCAGCCGTTGATTGGATGCAGCAACAATACCCAGGCGCCAAGTTAATTTTAAGCGGCTTTTCTTTTGGCTCTTTTGTTTCTGCTTCTTCGGCATCTAGTTTGTGTCCAGTCATGTTATTAAGTGTTGCCCCCCCTGTTAAGCGTTTCGATTTTTCTGAGTTCCAGCAGCCCGATTGTAATTGGGTGGTTATTATGGGGACTGAAGATGAGTTAGTTGAGTATTCTGCGGTAGAAGATTGGGTTGATTCTTTTGCTTCTCCTCCTGAGCTAATTACCATGCAAGGAGCTAGTCATTTTTTCCACGGACGCTTAGTCGAGCTAAGAGAGCATATTGAAAAAGTGGTGGGTTCAATTGTTTGAACTGTGCGTAAAGAATATATTAAGACTGGCAAAAAGTTAATGATGACTCCGTTAGAAAAATATCATCAAGATATGTCGACAGGTGAATACTCTGCCGATGATGCCCAAGCAAATGCCGCCAGTTTGTTGGACGATTTGTTTCATCGTTTATGCAAAGCTAATCAGCCTAAAGGATTGCTCGCTAAATTAGCGGCAAAAATGACTAGTGCTAAAGAACCAGAAAAAGGGCTTTATTTTTGGGGGGGTGTTGGACGTGGTAAGACCTATTTGATGGATATGTTTTATGATCAACTGCCTTTTAAAAATAAAATGCGGCTACATTTTCATCGTTTTATGCATCAATTACATGAGCAGTTAAAAGCGCATAAAGGTAATAGAGATCCTTTGCTTATAATTGCTGATGAAATAGCGGATAAAACTTGTGTGATTTGTTTTGATGAGTTTTTTGTCAGCGATATCACGGACGCAATGTTGTTAGGTGGACTGTTTGAAGCTTTGTTTGCCAGAGGGGTTACTTTGGTTGCCACGTCAAATATACCGCCTGAGAAACTTTATTGGAACGGTTTGCAAAGAGACCGTTTTTTACCTGCAATAAAACTGATTCAACGCCATACTTTGGTCGTAAATATCGATAGTGGAATTGACTACCGATTACGAACGCTTGAGCAAGCCGATATATTTCACTGTCCTCATGATCAGGCTGCGTTGGATAACTTGAATAACAGTTTCGATCACCTTGCTACTGAGGAGTATAAAAAAGGTGTTGAAATCGAAGTTGAACACCGTCTTATTAAAACGGTTAGGTGTGCCGAAGGAGTGGTTTGGTTTCGCTTTAAAGAAATATGTGAGAGTGCTCGAAGTCATGCTGATTATATTGAATTATCGCGTTGTTATAACACTGTAATGGTCAGTGAAATTCCATTATTAGAATCGAAAGATGACTCGGCTGCGCGTCGTTTTATTAGCTTGGTTGATGAGTTTTATGAAAGAAATGTCAAATTGATGATTACCGCTGAAGTTGAGTTAGAACAACTTTATCAGGGAAAACAGTTGACGTTTGAGTTTAAGCGAACATTAAGCCGATTACAGGAAATGCAATCGAAGGAATATTTAGCGAAAGAGCATTTGGCTTAGATGCTTTCTTATTTTTGAGATAGAGGCGATTATTGTTTAGAGCTGGGCAAAGAAGCAATAGTCGTTGAAAGGAAAAGGCCTTTAAATTGAATCATTTAAAGGCCAGCAAGATAGGGGATTAAGAAACCATATCTTTCATTTTCTTTAAAGGGCGAACCTTAACTTGTACAGAAGCTGGTTTAGCTTTAAACATTGTTTCTTCGCCAGTAAAAGGGTTGATACCTTTTCTTGCTTTAGTAGCTTTTTTCTTGACTGTCGCAATTTTCATCAGACCAGGTAAAACAAATTCACCACACCCACGTTTCATAATATGACGCTCAATTACATCTGATAATTCATCAAGTACTGAAACGACTTCTTTTTTGCTTAAATTAGTAGATTCTGCAATCTCAGTTATAATTTGGGTTTTAGTGTATCTTTCTTTGATGCTTTTTAATTTTTTTGCAGTAGCCATAATAGTTCCTGAAAAGTTAATATTTAGTGGTTTTTGATTAAGTGTATGCTTATTTATCGATATAACGCACTTAACTGTAGTGCTTTTTAACTTAGAAATAGCGGGAAATAAAGAATTATTTTAAAAAAATTAACATTGCCCCGCAGTTTTCCTTATATTAGACATAAAAAAACGTTCGAACAAACGAAATTTAGCTAAAGTTGACTTTTTAGCTAAAAATAGGTTGTGCCGGGGCCGTGGTTTCTGTAAAATTCGCGCTCTTTTTTGATTGTATGATTAATTAGCAGGCATAAGCAAAGCCGTCATTTGGAGCTAATAATGAGAACTTTTAGTGCAAAACCAGAATCTGTTAAACGTGATTGGTACGTTGTGGATGCTTCTGGAAAAACACTTGGCCGTTTGGCCACTGAAATTGCCCTACGTTTACGTGGCAAACATAAAGCAGAATATACCCCTCACGTTGATACTGGCGATTATATCGTTGTTGTAAATGCTGAGAAAATTGCTGTAACAGGCAATAAAGAAGCTGCTAAAACCTATTACCACCACACTGGTTATCCAGGCGGAATTCGTGGTATTACATTAGGTAAATTACGTGAAAAAGCGCCTGAGCGCATCTTGCAAAATGCCGTTAAAGGTATGATTCCTAGCAATCCGTTAGGTCGTGCATGTTTACGTAAATTAAAGATTTTTGTTGGTCCTGAGCACACTCATCAGGCACAACAACCTAAAGAACTTAATATTTAATTGGTGGATTATAATGTCTAATACACAATATTACGGAACAGGTCGTCGTAAAAGCTCAACAGCGCGAGTTTTTCTTCGTCCAGGTAAAGGCGACGTTATCGTTAACCAACAGCCTTTAGATGAGTACTTTGGTCGTGAAACTTCAAGAATGGTTGTGCGTCAGCCACTTGAATTGACTGAAACACTAGAGAAATTTGATGCTTACGTTACTGTAAAAGGTGGCGGAGATACAGGACAAGCTGGTGCTATTCGTCTTGGTATTACCAGAGCATTAATGGAGTATGACGGGGAAATGCGTCCTACTTTAAGAAAAGCAGGTTATGTAACACGTGATGCTCGTGAAGTTGAGCGTAAGAAAGTTGGTTTACATAAAGCACGTAAACGTCCTCAATTCTCTAAGCGTTAATCAATATTTTGAGTGTGTTAATGCACTCAAGGCTTTGCTTACTAAAACGCCTCCGTTTCGGAGGCGTTTTTTTGTCTGCTTAAAAAAGTAGATTGAATTTTCTTATTCAAGCTCAACCCGATTTAATTACATTGACATAGAGGGTTAATTTAGTTAGATTTGGAACGTTCCAAATAGTGTTGTGGCTAAAAAGTATAATTGCGAAGGTTAAGCTAATGGATATTTCTCAAAATCAAGTAACAGGTCAAGTTGTCTCAGATGGGCAAAAAAATTACTTTGTTCCACTATGTTTTATGACAATGTTATTTTTTCTATGGGGATTTATTACTGTACTGAATGATATTCTTATTCCACATTTGAAAGCATTATTTGATTTGAACTATACCCAAGTGATGATGATTCAATTTTGCTTTTTTGGCGCTTACTTTTTAGTATCTGTGCCAGCCGGTAAGTTAGTTGAGAAGCTGGGGTATCGCAGAGGGATTATCTGTGGTTTATGTATTGCTGCACTAGGGTGTTTGTTGTTTTATCCGGCTGCTGCGTTCCGTGTTTATGCCTTCTTTTTATTTGCACTTTTTGTATTAGCAAGTGGAATTACTATTTTACAAGTTTCTGCGAATCCGTATGTTGCAGCACTTGGCGATGAAAAACATGCTTCTAGCCGTTTGAATTTTGCTCAAGGTCTTAACTCATTAGGCACAACTTTAGCCCCAATGATTGGTGGGGCTATTTTTTTTAGTGCGTTTCACTTATCTGTTGGTAGTGGTGATTCTGTCGCTAATATTGGCTCAGTGCAGCTTGCCTATTTAGGTCTGGCATCATGTTTAATTGTTGTTGCTGTCTTTTTTATGATAGTTCGCTTACCTGAACTAGCCATTGAGCAGTCTTACAACTTTAACGAGGTTAAGCTACAGCAGTTACTGCAAGCGAAACATTTACGCTGGGGTGTTGTGGCGATCTTTTTTTATGTTGGGGCTGAAGTTAGTATTGGTAGTTTTATTGTTAATTATTTTGCAGAACCACATATTGGCGGGCTGAGTGAGCATGAAGCGTCAAAACTACTGAGCTTTTATTGGGGAGGTGCAATGGTTGGGCGTTTTATTGGTGCTTATTTAACGCGTATGATTGCTTCTGATAAAGCCGTAAAATTTAGTGTAGTGAATGTTTTATTGCTACTATTAGTCACCATGTTTTCAACTGGGCAAGTGGCTGTTTGGTCGGTATTAGCGATTGGCTTATTTAATTCTATTTTATTTCCAACAATATTTACAATGTCTATAAATGCTATGGGCGTTAACACCAGCAAGGCTTCTGGTTTATTGTGTTTAGCTATTGTTGGAGGAGCTATCATTCCTGTTATACAAGGAGTTTTTGCGGATCTCATTAGTGTACAAATGAGTTTTATAATTCCTTTGTTAGCCTATATCACTATCTACCTTTATGCAAAAAATCAACCGCAGTGGTTGCTTGAATGGAAAACAAAGAAAAAATAGACGACTTGTATTTAGCCAGACTTTCGTGGAATAAACTCAATATTAACTAAATATTTTTTATTCACGGTTTGATTGTTGTTGATTGCTTTGAGTATTTCACAGACTTTTTGCCCGATATCACCGGCATCAATATGAACCGTTGATAATGCTGGTGACATTAATTGGGAATCTTGTAAGTCATCAAAACCAACAATAGCAATGTCCTTACCTGCTTGCTTTTTTTCTTTGCTCATTTGCTCTATTGCTCCATAAGCAATAACGTCACTAAAACACACAACGGCTTCAAGGTTGGGGATTTTTTGCAAGGCTTGGCTCATTGCTTGTCGACCACCATGACGATTGGTTTCAGACTCAAAGCAACAGTCACTAACATTTAAATGGGCTTTTTTCATCGCCGATTTAAATCCTGAAAATCTTTCACGGAAATCTGAAATTGTTTTGGTTCCACCCAAAAAGGCAATATTTTTGTAACCTTGATCAATCAAGTGCTGAGTCGATAAACGTGTGCCTTTTCGGTTGTCGGGTAAAACTGTTGGAGCATTACAGTTTTTTAACTCACGCATAATATTAATAACTGGAAAGCCTTGCTCGATTAAGTGATTAATCCAATTGCCTGAAGTATTTGGGGCTGGACAAATAATAAATGCGGCGACATTATATTCTTTTAACCGTTGTACTAAGTCTGTTTGAGTTTCTGAATTCTCGGCAGAGTTAACTAAAATTGAAAACATTCCCATATTACGAATATGTTGCTCTAAGCCGACGGCTAATTGAGCTGAATAGGGGTTGGTTAAATCATTAATGACAATGGCGACTAAGTTTGAACGACGACTTCTCAGTGATGCTGCATCTCTATTGTAAACATAGCCAATATCATTCATGGCTTTAAGTACTTTTGTTCGAGTTGTTTGGCTGACTTTGTCACTTTGTGTTAAAACAAGTGAAACGGTTGATTTTGAAACACCTGCTTTATCAGCAACGTCGTAGACCGTTATGTTTTTACCAGTGTGCTTCTTACGCATGATGGAATCTCTTACTGCTAATGTAGAATATCGGTGTCATTTAAAGAAAGTTATTGAATCATAACCAACTAGCGTTTATATTGATAGTTTTTGGAACGTTCCAATTTTGCTTAAAGTAAATTTAAGTTTAATTAGGGATATTCATTATTTTTAATCGGGTATGAGTGAATAAAATATGTCAAATAGTAAAGCTAATTTAGCCGCTGGGTTAAAACAAATTACATATCAGCTAAGTTCTCATATACGGCTGGGTTATTGGATCTTGCTTTTGTTGGTGTGTACAAGAGTTGGGGCGGTCGATAATGATCTGACACGTTGGGTTGACCCTATGATTGGAACCGGGGGAGATGGGCATACTTTTCCAGGAGCCGTTGTCCCTTTTGGAATGGTACAGTTGAGCCCTGATACCGCTTCTTTATATCGTGGTGTGGATCCTCAAGCTGAGATTTATAAGCATTGTGCTGGTTATCATTATGATGATACTTCAATAACGGGTTTTTCTCATACTCACTTTAGTGGGACAGGGCATTCCGATTTAGGGGATTTGCTGATTATGCCAATGATTGGTGAGATAAAAACGACACCTGGTACCAGTGAGCAACCCGGTAGTGGTTATCGTTCTCGGTTTTCGCATCAGTCAGAAGAAGCATCACCGGGTTACTATCGGGTCACTTTAGATGATTATAAGATTGATGCAGAACTGACAGCAACAACCCGAGTCGGTATGCATCGCTATACTTTTCATCAAGGGGATGTTGGTCATGTTGTAATGGACCTGACCGCATCAATTTATAATTTTAAAAATAAAGTGATTTGGAGTGATGTACGAATTATTGATGAGCAGACAATATTGGTTTACCGAGCAACTAACGGTTGGGCTAAACAGCGACCCATGTATTTTGCCATTCGCTTTTCAAAGCCATTTGATGATATTCAGTTAATTAATGAAGATAATGCCAGATATCGATGTAATGGCTGTGATCCTAAAGCAAAAAAGCGTTCAACGATTGTTAATCAAGCTATAAAAATGGAAGCGGGTAAGGCGATTAAAGTGGTTGCGAGTTTTAAACAGCCAACAAACTCCCCTTTATTAATTAAAGTTGGCGCTTCTGCCGTAGGACGTCAAAATGCATTAGAAAATTTAAATCAAGAGATTGGACACTGGAATTTTGATCAAGTGAAAAATGATGCTAAAAAGCTTTGGCAGACAGAGCTTGAAAAGTTTTCTGTGAAAGCTGAGGATTCAAAAAAACGACAATTTTATACTGCGCTGTATCATAGTTTGCAAGCGCCTTCTATTTACCAGGATGTTAATGGCGAATATCTTGGTGTTGATGGGGAAATTCATCAAGCTAAAAACTTTCAACACTACACCTTGTTTTCACTTTGGGATACCTATCGAGCATTACATCCTTTATTGACTTATGTTGCGCCAGAAAGGGTTGGCGATATGGTGCAATCGATGTTAATGCATTATCAACAAAGTTATGATCAGATGTTACCTGTTTGGTCGTTTCATGCCCACGAAACCTGGACTATGATTGGCTATCATGCTGCTTCAGTTATTGCTGATGCTCACCTTAAAGGTATAGAAGGGTTTGATTCTGAGTTAGCTTTTCAAGCCATTGAGAGTACTGCTAATAATCCTCGTTATGATGCTATACCTGAATATAAATCTTATGGTTATGTACCTATGGATAAGTTAGCTGAATCAGTCTCTATCACTTTAGAGTATGCCTATGATGATTTTGCAATTGCACGAATGGCACAATCAATGGGAAAAACAAAACAAGCCAAAGATTATTTTAAGCGTTCTCAATCCTATCAGAATTTATTTGATCCTAAAGTCGGTTTTATGCGCGGTAAAGATAGTCAAGGAAAGTGGGATCCTGATTTTGATTCACAGGAAGCAAAACTGATGGGACCATTTACCGAAGGAAACAGTTTTCAATATTCATTTTATGTACCTCACGATGTTGCCGGACTGATTAAACTGATGGGAGGAGATGAATCTTTTGTTCAGCGTTTAGATGATTTATTCAATACGCCATTATCGCATGAAAAAATTAAAGAGCATGAAGATATTGCCGGTTTGATTGGACAGTATGCACATGGAAACGAACCAAGTCATCATATTGCTTATTTGTATAACTACGCTGGTCAACCTTGGAAAACACAAATGCGTATTCGACAAATCATGGAGACATTATCATCAGATAAGCCTGACGGTTTAGCTGGTAATGATGATGTTGGCCAAATGTCAGCATGGAGTATTTTTTCTTCTATGGGATTTTACCCTGTGGCTCCGGGAGATTTAACTTATGTACTAGGTGCTCCTCAATTACCACAAGTTACAATGAAGCTTGCCAATGGTAAAACCTTTAAAGTTAAGGCCAAAAACTTAACACAGAAAAATAAATATGTTCAGTCGGTAACACTCAATGGCAAAAAATTAGAAAAGAGTTATATCAATCACCAAGACATTATAAGTGGTGGCGTTTTAATTTTTGTTATGACTGATAAACCCAATAAAAACTGGGCTACTTCTAAACATAATAGGCCACCTTCAGTCGATAAACTATTCAGTTTTTAATTGAATATATTTTTAATATATAAAATAAATAAAGCAGCTATATAAAATGCTTTTTATATAGCTGTATGCTGTTTGAAACCTACCTAAGACTTATCACACTACCTCGTTGATATGCGTGATTTACTGGATATAAATATTTTTACAGTCTCAATTATTTATTGCCTTTTGATAATAACAAATAAATATAATTAATTGATAAATAGTTACTTGAATAAAGTTTTGGAACGTTCCAAAATGGTTTTAAGCTCTATGATCTTGTCGTACAGAAGAGTGTCACCATTGCCTATCAATTTTTAGCAAGGAGGTAATTGGAAGGTAATTAGTAAAATACTAAAAGAAAAATCGAGGACAAAAAATGTATATACCGATAAAATCTGTCGTATTCGGTTTGAGCTCTTTACTATTACTTGGAATTAGTAACAGTTATGCAACTCAATCTGAAAGCGATCAACTGGCTTTAAATCACCTTAATAGCTTTGCATCTGATTTAACGAATAGTGATGCCGCTCGCATCACAGCGTCAGGTGAAAATGGCACTAGTGAAGGTCGTACGAAAGCATTTGACAATAGTACTAGTAGCAAGTGGTTAACTTTTTCAAGTACTGGTTGGATTGCTTATCAGCTAGATAAATCGGCTACTTTAAGTCGATATAGTATTAGTTCTGCTAATGATGTACCAAGTCGAGATCCGCAAGATTGGCAACTACAAGGTTCTGCTGATGGTGCTAATTGGAACACGGTTGATTCTCGAAGCGGTCAATCTTTTTCAACGCGTTTTGAGAAAAAAGAATATGTTATTAATAATGCATCAAGTTATTCATATTATCGATTAAATGTTACGCGTAATAATGGTGCTTCAATCCTTCAATTATCTGAACTAGAGTTAATTGGAGAGTACGATGATTCTACCAATCCTGGTGATACAAAACTGACTAAAGGCGTGGCTGTAACTGGATTATCAGACAGCAAAAATGGTAATCGTTACTTTCGCATTGATGTACCAGCAGGTGCAAGCAATTTGACATTCAACACAACGGGTAGTCAAGGAGATGCTGATTTATATATTAAATTTGGCTCTCGAGCTTCTAAAAGTGACTATGAATGTCGCTCTGAAACAAGCTCTAGCAATGAAACTTGTAGCATTGCAGCACCGAAACAAGGAACTTATTTTGCCACTATTTTTGCGTGGTCTAACTATTCAGGAGTTAGTATAAAAGCTAATTACGCTGTTGATACGGGGAGTGATGTTGTTGAGCTTAGTAATGAGCAAACGGTTGGCGGGTTAAGTGATAATAAAAATGCACTCAAACGTTTCAAGTTAAATGTGCCAAGCAATGCTAACAAAGTAACATTTAAATTGTCAGGTGGTAGTGGAGATGCTGATTTATTTGTTAAATATGCCAGCGAGGCTTCTGAAAATAATTACGATTGTCGTTCAGTTAATAGTAATAGCAATGAAAGCTGTGTCATTAGTAGTGTAACTGCGGGTTACTACTACGCTACCATTTTAGCTTACTCAAATTATAGTAATGTTTCTATTACTGCGAGTTATTCAACAACTAGCAATGATGATTGGGGAAGTGTGGCGTCACCTAATATTGAGTATCATAATGATGACTCTCCAGGTGGCAAGCTGTTCAAACAGTTAGTGCCTAATATAGAACCTTATATTCATGATATTGCTAAAGGTGTTGTGCAAACCTTGTATAAATCTCCCAGTGAAGTACCCGCTTTTTCAACTTTGGAGTTTAGAATAGAAAGATGGCATAACGATCCAAATGGTGTTGCGTGGAAAGCTGGTAATCCGCCTAGAATTACGGTTAATGTGAATGCTTACCATCTTGAAAGAATTAATAATAAGGGAGGAAATGTTGCTGAAGAAGTGAAAGGGGTTTTATATCATGAAATGACACATGCTTATCAACATTTTACAGGAGTTGAATTACCTGCAATTGAGGGGCTCGCTGATACAGTAAGATATTTAAGAGGCTACATTGATATTTCTAACCGATACCCTGGTGGTCATTGGACAAATAGCTATAAAACGACGGCATTTTTCTTTGCTTGGATTCAAGAAGAAAAAGGCTTCCCTGATTTTACTTATTGTTTTAACCAGCAAGCACACCCAAATAATCAAGGAGTATGGAGTTGGGATGGAGCTATGCAAGCTTGTACTGGGTACAGAACTCAATCTTTATGGAATGAATACCAGGCTTGGCTGAAGTAAGTGTTTTAACTTACTGTTTTTTTAGCGCCTTTATCTTAAAGGCGCTATCTATTTTTTATCTTGAAGAGATATGATATTTATCATAGCTAAAACAATAAAAATAGAAATTAAAAGAACTAGCTATTTTGTCAACTGATAAAGAATTTTGTGTAATCGGTCGACTGGAATTTTACTAGAATATAGGGGCATACTCGATATCATTCGAAATATAGAGGCTTGACAATAACTAAGTCGAATTTAGCTGCAAACTTTTTTTATTTTTTAACTTATAGTCTAGACTTAAAGGAATTATTTATTCCTTTGTTATGACTTATAGACAAATTGAAGCGGCTTTATCTCAATATAACCCTAATTTTAGTAAACTTATATTTACTATTGGTTGCTGTTTCTCCTTTAAACGCAGCTATATTAATAAAAGATTCAAAAACAGACTTACAACCTTTCCTCGTATACTATATTGATGATATTGGCAGTAGAGATATAGAGGAAATACATAGGCTTGACACAACTGATTGGCAGGTGCCTGAAAACCAGCAAGTCAACTTTGGCTTTGATGAAAGATTCTATTGGTTTAAAATCGAATTATCTTCATATCAAAATAAACAATATATTCTACAAATTGCTTACTCATTATTAGATAACATTGATCTTTATGTGATGAACAAAAATGGAATTTTGCAATCTTATCATACAGGAGATCTATATTTATTTAATCAACGTCCACTCAATCACCGCAATTTTCTATTTCCATTAGATATGAAAAAAAATGAAGTGCAATCTGTTTTTATTCGAATAAAAACATCTGGAGCTTTACAATTACCAATTTTCATATGGGATAAAAATGAGTTTTTACTTCATGAGAATAAAATGAGCCTCTTTCAAGGTGTTTTTGTTGGTATTATGCTAGTAATGTGTTTGTATAACTTGTTTTTGTTTTTTTCATTAAAAGATAAGAGTTATTTGATTTATGTTGGCTTTGTTTTAGTCACAGCATTGTTTCAAACATCATTGCAAGGCTTAACTTATCAATATCTTTGGCCTAACTCTTCTTGGTGGAATGGACAATCCATTGCTGTTTTTGCTGTTGCATCGTTAGCTTTTGCTATTTATTTTACAATTAGTTTTCTAAAGTTAGAGAAAGGCTCAACTCGTTTATTTCCTTTATTTAGATTGTTGGGTATATTGGCCGTTGCAATTACAATCAGTAATTTTTTTATTCCTTTTCATTGGGGAATTAATTTAGCAAGAAGCCTTGGAGTCATTGTGCCTCCTTTAATTTTTTCTATCGGTGTAAAGTGCTGGCTCAAGGGTAACCTCTCAGCGCGTTACTTTACAATCGCATGGTTCCTATTAATTGTTGGAACACTTATTATGGTGTTTACAAAATCGGGAATATTGGTCTCTAATTGGCTCACTGAAAATGCAATGGCTATAGGGTCTGTATTTGAAGTTATTTTATTATCTTTAGCACTAGCACAAAATTTTACTGAAGAGCGTAAAAAAAGGCTTGTTGCACAAGAGAATTTATTAACCAGTGAAAGAGATCTGCGAATGGCTAATGAAAAAACATTATTTATTCAATTAGAAGCTAATGAAAAGTTAGAATTAAAAGTTCATGAAAGAACCATTGAACTAGAAACAACGATGAAACAATTGTCTGAAGCCAATACGATGCTACGTAATTTAAGTGCACGTGATGGTTTAACAGGGGTTTATAACCGCAGAGCTTTTGATGAACGTTTTGAACTTGAGTGGAAGCGTGCGGTACGGTCAAAAAGTAAATTAGCGCTTATTATGGTTGATATCGATCATTTCAAAACGTTAAATGATCGATATGGTCATCAAGCTGGAGATGAATGTTTAAAGAAAGTTGCTGAAGTGATCGATCATTCTTTTAATAGACCTGGAGATTTTGTTGCTCGTTATGGAGGCGAAGAATTTATTATTATTTTACCCGAAGTGCATAAAGAAGGGTGTACTTTTTGCGCAAATCGGTTGCTTAAAAATATAGAATCTTTAGCGGTTAAATATAATGATGAAATTTTGAATATTACGGCCAGTTTAGGTGTCAGTGTTGAATCACCAGATTATAATGATAGCCCTCATTTTTTTATCGAAAAAGCTGATAGGGCTTTATATCACGCAAAAAAACAAGGTCGAAATAGAGTTGCCTTCGATTCTGATGATGTAGAAAATATATCCAATAAATAGCCAGCTTTACGTTTTCTATTAATAACGTTAACCGAATACTTATTTGGCTGTTTTTAAATTTTATAACCTATCTAGAGTTGACGATATATCGCTTAATAAATCCTCTTGTTTTTCACAGCCAGCACTCAGGCGAATAGTTGCCTCGGGTATGTCATCTGCATTCCATCTTTTTCTGCGTTCGGCCATTGTATGCATTCCTCCAAAGCTGGTGGCATCAAAAATTAATTGACAACCTTTTAAAAAGTTTTCTGCCGCTTCTAGGCTATTAAGCTCAAAACTCATTAAATAACCAAAATTGTTCATTTGCTGTTTAGCTATTTTATAAGAGGGATCATTTTTTAAGCCAGGATACCTTATCCATTTAACTTTAGGGTGAGTACTTAAATATTGGGCCAATGCTTGGGCATTAGATGTCATACGTTCTAATCTTAAATCCAGACTAGCTAAAGCTCGGTGTACTAACCAGGTTTCCATTGGGCCTGGTATGTTACCTGATAGTGTTCGCCAATTTCTGATGCCATCAATTATTTTTTCGCTAGCAGAGGCTACGTGGCCAAACAGAATGTCGCTGTGCCCATTGAATGCTTTGGTATCAGAGCAAACAGATATATCTGCTCCAAGTGCAAGAGGTTGTTGACCTAATGGGGTTAAGCAGGTGTTATCAACGGCAAGTAAGCCGCCTTTTTGGTGTATTTTATCTGCCAATAATGAAATATCGAGTACATCTAGTAGGGGGTTACTTGGAGATTCAATTAATACTAGTTTTATGCCTGTAAAATCTAAATCAGGTATTTTAAGTGTTTTAGTAAGTATGAGATTAACTCCAAATTTTTTTAAAAATTGTTCTGCATAAGCTCTTGTTGGAGCATAACCATCCGTTGGAAGAACAAGAGTGTCACCTGGTGATAATATTGAGGTTAAAACTGATGCAATGGCAGCCATTCCAGATGGAAAAATAACACTGGGGGCATTTTCTAACTCGCTAATGGCGTCTTCTAGTGACTGCCAGGTTGGATTGTTAAAGCGACCATATTGATAAGTTGAATTGGCAGGATCACCACTTAGGTGAAAAGCACTTGCAAAAACAGGCGGTTGATTGAAGGAGTGCCCTTGTGTTGGAGGCTGTGTTCCTGCGTGGATAACCTTTGAAGCTAACGAAGTTTTTTCTTTCATAGTTAATATCAAGCCTGTTTTAGAAATGTTTTCTGTCTAACTTATAAAAAATAAGTAAGGTGTTATTCTAAAGGGCGACTAAATATAAACTAAAGTCTTTGTTGTTATATGAGCTTATATTTGAGCATACAGTTGACCAAAAAACTGATGTCTTAATGCTAACAATTCAATGGCTTCTGTTTGAGATATTAATATAAAACTAAGTCTGTCTCCTGCTTTTATTTGCCCGAGAACTGGTTGGTCAATGGTGGTAATGCTAGCTATTCGTGGATACCCTCCTATTGTTTGTCCGTCAACAGATGAAATGATAGGTTGGCCAGATGGCGGTATTTGAACACTACCTTGCGTTAATCCACTTGAGAGCACTGGTTCGGTTATGTGTGTGCAAATAGGCGAGCCTGTTAAACGAATACCCATTCTATTTGATTCAGGGGTAACTTGATATTTTTGAGAAAAAAATTTTTCAGTGGCTGTTTTATCAAACCAATCGGATTCAACACATGAAACGCAACGTATTAAGTAATGACCGGAAAAAACACGATGAAATTTTTTAGGCAGTGATTTTTTTGGTTGAATTGATGTTTTTGTCAGTTTAATAATATCATTTTTTTTGAAAAGCTGGCCTCCAAAATGAGCGGTTAAATTGGTTGAGTAGCTATTTAAAATACGTGGTATTTCCGGCATTCCAGTAACTGCCAAATAAGCTCTGGTGCCATTAATTAATTTATCAAACTCTAGTAGGTCATTTTTTTTAACGAGAATCGTTTCGTTATTAAAAACCAGGTTGCCATTAAGATATAAATCAAATTCAGCACCGACAACCGCAATTGACATAGCGTGTTCAAATTTTAGTGTTGGACCAAGTAAGGTGACTTCAATAACGGGATGATCGGCAGGGTTACCAACCAGCCAATTAGCTAGATTCATAGCGAGAGGATCCATTGCGCCACTTATTGCAATACCGTTGCTCATTTGGCCTTTACGGCCAGCATCTTGAAAACTGGTTTGTAAACCAGGTTTTATGACTCGAATACTCATTGACTGGTTTGATTTAATTGTTCAAATTCAGCTTCGCTAATTGAAACGAATTTGATTGTATCTAATGGTGAAGCAATAAAAGGTGAGTGGCTTTCTGGTTTGAAAAGCTGTTTGGGAGTACGCCCTATAATTTGCCAACCACCAGGTGTCGCTTGAGGATAAATACCCGTTTGTTGACCGCCTATTCCAACACTACCTGCTGCGACTTTTGAGACTGGAACAGGCTTTCGGTTGCAGTGTAATTTTTTATTTAACCCCCCCAAATAGAGAAAGCCTGGGGAAAAGCCGAGCATATGTACTAAATATTCTGTTTGAGTATGCAACTGAATAATTTGTTCCGTTGTTAGTTCTGTTTGTTGACATACCCATTGCATATCGGGAGCAAAATTTGTTGAGTAGCAAACAGGTATTTCTATTGTTTTTCCTTTTACTGCTAAAGGTGCATGGTTCAAATGAATAAGAGCAGAAAGCTTTTCGGAAAGCTGTGCCTGGCTGATAAGCAAAGGTTGAAAGCAAATCGTTAAGCTTTGATAGGCAGGGATGGTATCATCAATAATATCACTTAAGCTTTTTTGGATTGTTGTCGCCAAATGGATAATAAAATGAGAAAGCTCTTGACTAATTGGCGCATTAAAAATCAACGTTATGGCTGAATCTCCATTAGGAACAATACGAAACTCAGGAATGTTTGAGTGATTGATATTCACTGAATTGAGATCCTATGCTCTTTTAATTGTTTCAATAAGTCACTAGCAATTTGTGATGCATTTTTTCCATCACCATGTAAGCAAATAGTGTCTACTGCTATTTTTAAATCCGTTCCTTGTATGCTTTTAATCGGTTTATTCTGGGCAATATTAAGTGCTTGCTTGATAATTGTTTCTGAATCAGTATGAACGGCATTAGACTGAGTTCTTGGAACAAGTTGTCCATTGGTTTGATAGGCTCTATCCATAAAACCTTCACGTAAAAAATTGATATTTTGCTGTTGGGCTATTTGTTGAAGTTGACCATTTGCTAAACCTAGCAAAGACATTGATGGATAATATTGGCTGAGCAAAGTGACTAACTTTTCTGCAAGGTCAATATCTTTTTCTGCGTCGTTATAAAGTGCACCATGTAGTTTGATATGACTTAAGCCGATAGTCTGTTTCTCAGCAATTTCGACGAGTGTATCTATTTGTTGACGAATTGAATCAGCTAATTTTTCAAAATGTATTGTCAGTGACTTTCGTCCAAAGTTTATCTGATCTGGGTAGCTAGGGTGTGCGCCACAGAAAAGTTGATACTTTTGAGCATTAATCAGTGACTGTTTCATGGTATGCACATTTCCAGCGTGACCGCCACAGGCAATATTACATCGAGAAATATAAGGCATAATCGCTGCGTCGCCTTGACAATGCGCTATGGTTGACCCTTCTCCCAGATCGCAATTAATATCAATAAATGAAATATTTTGAGTTGACACGTTGCAGTCGTTTTCCTTTTATAACAGACCAAATGCTGATAATAAGCTTCGACCACTAAGCAGAAAAGTGATCATTAAAATGATACCACCAATTATATTTTGACGTAATGAGTTTCGATATTGAGCAAGTTGTGGTTGGTTCATCGTCCACAGTAGATAACTACAAATAACAGGCAGTAAAATTCCATTAGCAACTTGAGCAAACCAGATAATACTAACAGGTTTGTAGCCTATACATGACACTGTTACACCAATTAATAAAATGCATATCCAGATCAATTTAAATGACAATGAATTTAATTGTGTACTGAGGTTTAGAATGCCACTCAGTGCATAGGCCGCCGCTAAAGGGGCTGTAATTGCAGAAGAAATACCCGCTGAAAAGAGCCCGATAGCCATAAAAACTTGGGCCCAGTCACCAAATAACGGTTGTAATGCGGGAGAAAGATCGGCGGCATTTTGAATATTGACTTGTTGACCAAAAAATGCGGCAGCAGCAGTTGATACAATAGCGATTGAAATTAAACCGCCAAGCGGAATGGCGATAAAAAGATCTTGTCTGGCTTCTTTGAGTTGTTTGGCGGAACACCACTTTTGCTTCGCACTGTCGGCATGTAGAAACAAGTTATAAGGAACGACTGTGGTTCCTATGAGTGTAATTACCGTTAAGCTTGCACCAGACGGAATGCTTGGAATAAATAACCCTGCTAATAAATCGCCTAATTTGGGCTGAGTGATAAGGAAAGTGATTAGAAAGGCTAAACTCATTAAACCAACCAACAACATCATGGCTCTTTCTATTAAAATGTAATGTCCTCGCCACATGATGGTAAAGGCTATAGTGCCTATTACAATTGCCCAACCGTTAAATTGAGGGTTTGTTGTCAGCACAAAATTGGGAAAAAGGCTTGCTAAACCTAAGCTTGCACCAGAGATATTACCGCTTTGATAAGCGCTATTACCAATGACTATTGCACTAACAATCAAGATGATTGTTATCCATTTAGTCAGTGGGTGGTTGAATGACTCTCGTAAATTTTCTCCAAGACCCTTTTGGGTCACGACACCTAAGCGAGCTGCCATTTCTTGAAGAATTATTGTTGCGCCAATTGAAAAGAGTAGAGCCCAGAGCAATGAGTAACCATAATTAGCACCTGCAAGACTTGCTGTTATTACAGTACCTGGGCCAATAAATGCTGCCGTTATCAGAATTGCAGGACCAATTTTGGGTAATTTAAACAAGTGAGGCTCTCTATTTGAAGCAAATGTAAAGCACTAATAACACATCTCACTTTAGCTTAGCAATTTTGCTTTTTTATAGGTTAAACAGAAAGGCTAAACGCTCCATGAAATGGGTTGAGAACAGAATGCTTAGCTTTCTGTAACATTTGCGTATAAAGCTAAAAATAAATCACTTTATATATCAATAAGATACAAACAAAAATCGGCATTTCCTTGTATTATTTGAGCTTATTCTTTATGATCTTGCCGCAAATCCTGTTTGTGGGGGTGTTTGCAGGTAAATTCATACCAAAAAGCTAGCAAATATTCCGATCAAAGATAAACTTATTTTAAATAAAAATTACCGGTCGATGGGGAGACTATCCGAATGAGTAATGAGGCTGTAGATCACGGCAAACGTCGTTTCCTAACGCTCGCAACAACTGCTGTTGGGGCTGTAGGGGCTGGCTTTGTAGCTGTTCCTTTTCTAGGTTCTTGGAAACCTAGTGCAAAAGCACAGGCCGCAGGCGCACCCGTTGAAGTGATGCTTGATAAATTAGAAGAAGGCCAAATGGTTAAAGTTGAATGGCGTGGCAAGCCTGTTTTTGTGGTTAAGCGTGGTAACAATGTGCTTGAAGCCATTAAAGGCAAAAAGGACGGGTTGAAAGATATTGATTCAACCAAGTATCCAGAACAACAACCCGCTTATGTTGATAGTATTAACCGTTCTATCCGTCCTGAAATATTAGTGCTTATTGGTATTTGTACTCACTTAGGTTGTGTTCCGCAACATTTAAAAGAAACTGAAGTTGAATGGGGTGGTGGTTTTTTCTGTCCATGTCACGGTTCTCGTTTCGATTTAGCTGGAAGGGTTTTTTCTGGTGTACCTGCTGCTAAAAACTTAGAAGTTCCTCCTTATTCTTATTTGTCGGATGACAAGATTTTAATCGGTGTTGATGAGGGAGCTGCGTAATGACTAAAATGGCTCAATTAATGCAGTGGGTAGATGATCGTTTTCCTGCGACTAAAGCTTGGAACGAACATGTAGCTGAATATTATGCACCTAAAAACTTTAATTTTTGGTATTTCTTTGGTTCTTTAGCTCTGCTTGTACTTGTTAATCAAATATTGACGGGTATTTGGTTAACGATGAACTATACACCCTCAGGTGAAGAAGCTTATCGTTCTGTAGAATTTATTATGCGTGATGTTGAGTGGGGTTGGCTGCTTCGTTATATGCATTCAACAGGCGCGTCAGCATTTTTCGTTGTTGTTTACCTGCATATGTTCCGTGGTTTAATTTATGGATCATTTAGAAAGCCACGTGAGTTGGTGTGGTTATTCGGTATGATTATTTTTGTCTTATTAATGGCTGAAGCTTTCATGGGCTACTTATTACCTTGGGGGAATATGTCTTATTGGGGCGCTCAGGTTATTATTAATCTGTTTAGTGCAATCCCTTACTATGGTGATGAGATTACTGAATGGATCCGTGGAGACTTTATCATTTCCGGTGCTACTTTGAATCGATTCTTTGCACTGCATGTTGTAGCCTTGCCAATGGCGCTACTATTGATGGTCTTTTTACATATTGTTGCTTTACATAAAGTGGGTTCAAATAATCCTGACGGTATTGATATTAAAAAACATAAAGATGAAAATGGTATTCCATTAGATGGTATTCCTTTCCACCCTTATTACACCGTAAAAGATATTGTTGGTGTTGCTGTTTTCTTATTTATCTTTTGTTTAATTATCTTTTTTGCGCCAGAAATGAACGGCTTTTTCCTTGAGCCACCTAACTTTACACCTGCGGACCCGTTGAAAACACCAGCACATATCGCACCTGTTTGGTATTTCACGCCGTTCTACTCTATTTTGCGTGCGGTTCCTGATCAACAGCTTGGGGTTGTTGCAATGGCTGCTTCGCTTATTATTCTATTCTTCTTACCTTGGTTAGATCGCAGTAAGGTGAAGTCGATTCGTTACAAGCACTGGAGTTTTAAACTTTGGTTGGCAATATTTGTTGTTGCTTTTGTTGTTCTAGGTTATTTAGGTATGAAAGGACCTACACCAATGAGAACGCTAGTAGCGCAAATTGCGACAGTTTACTATTTTGCATTCTTCCTTTTGATGCCTTGGTGGAGTCAATGGGGAGCAACTAAACCAGTTCCAGAAAGGGTGACGCACTAATGAAAAAGTTATTGATTACGCTAACAGTGTGCTTGTCATTTTCATTGTCAGCAGCTGAAGGTGGCTTATCGCTACCCAATGATAAAATGCCAGAACTTAATGGTGATCGTTTAAAAATATCGATGCAACGTGGTATGCAGGTTTATATGAATAATTGTATGGGATGCCATGCATTATCTTTCCAGCGCTATAATCGTACCGCAAAAGACTTGAATATTCCTGAAGATATAATGATGGAAAACTTAATCTTCTCTGATGCAAAGATAGGCGATCTAATGACTAATAATATGCAGCCTAAAGCGGCAGCAAATTGGTTTGGCGCTGCTCCACCAGATTTATCTGTTGTAGCTAGAGCTAGAGGAACGCACTGGTTATATAATTATTTAAGAGCTTTCTATGTTGATGCTTCTCGTCCTTATGGTGTCAATAATTCAGTTTTTAAAGAAGTTGGTATGCCGCATGTTTTAGAAAGCATGCAAGGTATGCAAGCAAAAACTGAAAAAGTTCAAGGCCTGGAAAATGATATTAATTATGCAAAGGCTGATATTGCTAGTGCTAATAAAGCATTAGAAGAGAGAAGCGGTAATTCGAGTGAATTGAATAAGACGATTTCATCTGCTGAAAAAATTATCCACGATGCTGAGGCTGAGTTAACGCAGTTATCTAGCGAAGGAAAATATTTTACTATAATCAAAGAAGGATTATTATCGCCAGAAGAGTTTGATAAGGAAATGGCTGATTTAGTGAACTTCCTCGACTATGTGGGTGAGCCGATCAAGCTGGAGCGAAAAAGCATGGGAGTATGGGTATTACTTTTCATTTTATGCTTTGGTATTGTCGCGTATCTACTTAAGAAAGAATATTGGAAAGATATCCACTAATTTGGTTTTTATAATTAATATTAATCAAACTTTATAAACTTAAATGAGTAGTGGTGTCTTACTGCTGCTCATTTTTTTAATACGGAGAGTGTTTCATGGCAACAGTAGCCAAACGTTCAGTAATGACACTTTATTCTGGTTCAGACGATGTATATAGTCACCAGGTTCGCATTGTTTTGGCGGAAAAAGGCGTTAATTTTGAAGCCATAGAAGTTGTTGGAAACCAGCAACCACCAGAAGATCTAATAGACCTGAATCCATATAACACTGTACCAACATTGGTTGATCGTGAGTTAGTGCTTTTTGAGTCTCCGATTATTATGGAGTATTTAGATGAGAGGTTTCCTCACCCACCTTTAATGCCTGTATATCCCGTTGCTAGAGCTCGTTCTCGCTTAATGATGCACCGAGTTGAGAAAGACTGGTATAGCTTAATGAAAGCTATTTTAAATGGTAAAGATCGAGAAGCCGAAAAAGCTCGTAAAGAATTAACTGAAAGTTTGTTAACTCTTGCGCCTGTTTTTAGTGAAACGCCATATTTTTTAAGTGAAGAATTCTCTTTAATTGATTGCTGTTTAGCTCCTTTATTGTGGCGTTTACCAGCGATGGGGATTTCATTAAGCGGACGAGGAGCAAAAGAAGTTTCTCAGTATATGGAACTATTATTTGAGAGAGATTCATTTCAAGCTAGCTTGACTGACTCGGAACGAGAATTACAAGATTAAGTGGATTGATGTAAGTATGCAGAAAGCTGAATTTTCGTCTAATAAGCCTTACTTATTTCGTGCAATTTTTGATTGGCTACTTGATAATGAAGCGGTTCCTTATGTTTTAGTTGATACGACAAAACAGTTTGTTGATGTTCCGCAAGAACATATCAAAGATGGCCAGATTGTATTAAATGTTGCTCCAAGCGCTGTTCAAAATTGGCATGCCGATAATGAAGCAATTTCATTTAGTGCCAGATTTGGAGGCGTTGCACGGCAAATATATGTTCCGATGAATGCTTTAATGGCTGTTTATGATCAGGAAAACGGACTTGGAATGGCATTTCCTGCACAAGAACATGAAGAAGATACGATAAATAGCCAAACTGAAGCACAAGCAGATATACTCGAAGAAGAGGAAAAGGTAACCTCAGTCAAGAAGAATGGGCACTTAAAAATCGTTAAATAGTTTTTAAAGTTTGTTCTACTCGTTAATGATTGAATAAAAAACTAGTCTAGCAATATTTTTCATTAGACTAGTTTTTTTAGTTTCTCTAATCAGAAATAAATTCAAAAGCTTTGATTACTTTGGTAACACCATCGACATTCCTTGCAATATCAACTGCCTTTTCTGACTCTTGCTGAGTGACCAAACCCATTAAAAAAACTTCGCTGTTTTCGGTGACTACTTTAATTTTTGACGATTTAAAGTCCGAAGTGAATAACATTGATGATTTTACTTTTGTTGTTAAGTATTCATCATTTCTGCTGGCAAAAAAGGAAATTGGTGCTGCAATTCTAATTTGATTGAGAATTTTTTTTGATTTGGCAACTTTTTTTATTTCTTCGGTTGCTTTTTCTTTTAGGGCTGATGTCGGTGCTTGACCAACCATTAAAACAACATTGTTATAGCTGATCACACTAATGTTCGTATCTTCCCATAACTCATCATTTTTAAATAATGAGGCAAATGAACTGATTTCAGTTTTTTCATCTTCTATTTGTGTTGATACGGGTCTTCTATCTTGAGATGCAACTGCGCCTGTGGCTGCCCCCGCAACTATCAGTCCACTACAGCCTGAAATGAGAAAGCTTGAAAGTAAAATAATAACTAAGAATAAACGACTCATTTATCTTCTCCAAATAATGTACTATCAATTAAGTCACATAAACTGTGAATAACGACCAAATGAACTTCTTGGATTCTAGCGGTACTATTGGATGGGACTCTAATTTCAACATCACTATTACCAATTAGGCCTGCCATTTCTCCACCATCTTTTCCTGTACAACTGATAATTAGCATATCTTTAGCTAAAGCGGTTCGCATTGCCTCAATAACATTCTGTGAGTTACCACTGGTCGAAAACGCAAGTAATATATCTCCTGGTTGACCAAGTGCTTTAACTTGTTTGGAAAAGATTTCATTAAAATTATAATCATTACCAATGGCTGTCATTGTGCCTGTATCTGTTGTTAACGCAATTGCCGGAAGGGGGGGGCGTTCTCTCTCATATCGGTTTAGCATTTCGGATGAAAAGTGTTGGGCGTCGCCTGCGGATCCACCATTACCACAGGTAAGAATTTTTCCACCATTGAGTAGCGTGGTAACCATTAGTTGTCCCGCTTTTGCAATTTTTTCAGGAAGCGCATCGGCTGCTGCTATTTTTGTTTGAATGCTTTCCGTAAAATTATTACGTATTCTTTCTATCATTCGTTTAACCTATAGGATTTAATTCTATTTGTATTATGCTGTAAATGCATTCGTTAACCATTTGTAACTTGGGTTTGGTAATTGACCTTGTAGTGCAAATACATCAAAACGACACTGCACTTTATTGGTTAAGTTTTTTTGTTGTAAATAAAGACTTGCTGTTTTAATGAGTTTGCTTTGCTTTCGATAATCAACACTTTCAATAGCTCCGCCAAAACTATTATTTTTACGATATCGAACTTCGATAAATATCAGTAAGTTTTTATTTTGAGCGATAATATCTATTTCACCAAGTTTACAAGTGAAGTTGGTTTCAATAATTTTGTAACCTTTTTTTTCAACTTGAGTTCGAGCAAAGTTTTCTAGTTGTTGTCCGAACTCTCGTTTGTTTTCTTTTTTAAACAAATTATATTATTCACTAATCATTTAATTTAACACTGCTAATTGATGGCATATTGGGGTATTTATTTAAATTTGACTCAAGCTCTTTAATTTCTCTTTCTTTAGTGACATGAGGTACCCCACGATTAAATTGAGCCCAAGTTAAGGAGCGGTGTACTAGGCCATTATCATCAACGGCTAACTCTCCACCTAAACCGTTCCATTTGTAATCTGGAAATGCTTGCAATATTGATAGTTGTCTCAGTATTTTATAACTATCAAAACCTAGAGAAAAATATCGTCCCCTGGCATCCAAAGCATCGGGTAATGTTTCTTTTAGTACTCTACGGCTTTCTTCAAATTTAGGTAATTTACTTAATAGCAAAGGAATCACTGGAAACTCAATACCATTTAGATCAATATCGGTTTGGGGATCTTGTTTTCCGGAATAAATAGATGATGTTGCAATAACTGGTAAGTCATGAGCAAAGTAATAGTTAATAAAAGGCTTTATACTTCTACCTTCTTTAGGTTTGGCTAACATAAAGATGAAATCCGCGTCTTTTCTACGTCGCATTTCAAATTCAAGGTTTCTACCTAAAAGTTGTTGTAGAGATCTTTTACGTTTGATACTGGAGTCGACTCTTAATAATCTTTGGACATCGCTTTTCAGTTGTTTGATCTCTTTATAGGTCTGCACATAGACTAATTCACCACCAAGATTCTCAAAGGCTTCTTTAAATACTTTACGTGCTCTTTCTCCTGTAGCGTTAGCTGGAATAATGGCAAGTGCTTTTTTAAAACCTTTTTCATGTGCATAATGTGCCGCTTGTAGGGCTTCATCTTCAATGGGAAGTCCAAATTGATAAACTTGTGGATGAGCAAAAGTTTGTTGATCAAGCCGATTGAGTGCTAACAGTGGTGTTGTTAACTTTTCTTGATTCATTATTGATTCAACCCCATCTTTTGTTAACGGACCAATAACAAAGTCAGCGCCATCAGCTATCGCTTTATTATATGGCGTTAAAGCTGAAAGAGAGTGGGCTGTATCGTAAAAACTTAATTTGGGGGCTGAGTCAGCTGTTTGGCTTTGATAATGAGCAGCTAAAATACCATCTCGTATCATAGTTCCTATATTGCCTAGTTTTCCGCTTAAAGGTAACAATATAGCTAGTTTAGTTGGTGAAAACTCTTTGGCTGCTTCGGCCTTTTTTAGTGTTTCAGGTTGGTTGACCATTGAAGGATGTAGTGGATAACGTTGTTTCCAGATAGCAATTTCAGCCAGTAATTTCTCAGGGTGGTATCCCCATCGTTTGTTAATGTAAGCAATTTCTAGCCATCCGTTGACGCGTTGTGAATTAAAGTCTGATTTTAGACTTTGAAGAAAGTCGGTTTCAATCTGGTTGAGAGCCAGCCAGATTTTTTCGTTATTGTCTGTCAGCGCTTCAGGCGTATCAATCAGATCGTCAAGCTCTATTCTAAGTTTGGCAGCCTCAAAATAATTATGATTTGCAAGGTAACTGTTAGATAAGCTTTGAGCATATCGAATCTGCCACTTGACAGGCTTAGCCGTTGGGTTATACACCGACTTTAACTGACTAAGAGATTGCTCCTTCGCTTCTAAAGCGAGTAATGTTTCACCATAGTAGAGACTAAAGTCATCAACTTGAAGCGGAGTTAACATTTGTTGATCAATATGGATTAATACTTCTTGAGCCTTTTCATAACGCTGCTCTAGCACTAATAAACCTGCTGCTTGTACCAGTAACGGGTTTTTCTTGTCTGGTGACGCTTGTTTGGCTTGTTTAAGCAACAATTCTAGGTCTTGCCTGGTATAATCTTGTTGAGTTGTTTTTTTAGGTGTACTTGTACCGCAAGCCTGTAGAAACACTACAATTAATATAGTGGCCAACAATTTGTTGCTATGAACGATAAAATTAATCATTATCTATTAAAAACTCCAATCAATTATTTTAAGGTTCCAGATGAATTCCAAAAACAGTGATTCGCAGAATCAACAAGGCATATTGTATGTTGTTGCCACACCGATTGGAAATCTTGATGATATCAGTGATCGAATGCGTCACACTTTGGCCAATGTCTCAAAAATTGCTGCCGAAGACACACGTAGAACAAAGCACCTATTATCGCATATTGGCGTCAATACGCCATGCTTTTCACTTCATGAGCATAATGAAAGACAAAAAGTGGATTATATAGTTCAGTTATTAGCAGCTGGAGAGTCTGTGGCTTTAGTTTCTGATGCAGGAACTCCACTAATTAGCGATCCTGGATATCCTGTGGTTAATACGCTTAGGCAAGCAGGCTATACTGTTACGCCTATTCCCGGCCCTTGTGCCATAATTGCTGCTTTGAGTGTCGCTGGTTTACCTACAGACCGCTTTTTGTTTGAGGGTTTTTTGCCTGCAAAACAAGGACATAGAAAGAATTATCTGGCTGAGTTAGTAAATCAGACCGCTACTTTGGTATTTTATGAGTCATCGCATCGTATCAGAGCGTGCCTAGAAGACATGCAGTCTGTTTTTGGTGGAGAAAGACTAATCGTGGTGGCTCGAGAATTAACTAAAACCTTTGAGACGGTACTCAATGGAACTCTTGATGAGATAATTAATATTCTTGACGATGATCTTAACCAATCTAAAGGCGAGTTTGTTGTTATGGTGCGAGGGGCCAATAGTAAGCAAATTGGCCTATCAAATGAGTCTAAAAAACTCGCTCTGAAACTAGCTGAGCATTTACCTGGAAAGCAAGCAGCTAAAATTACTGCGGAAATGTTTGGTGAAAAGAAGAATGCAATTTATCAGTTTTTACTTGAAAGCTAAACACAATCGATTAGTTTTTATTAGCTAACATGAACAAAATTAATTAAAGATAAAGCGGGTGTTCATTTTATTTTTAAATTGATAAAAACTTTAAGTCGATACTCCCATTTAAAACAATAAAATTATTTTTTGAAAAAATATACTTTATATAGTTGAGTGCTGATTAATGATGGTTACTCAATAAGCTACCGTTGAAATATTTTTCTTTTTTCTCATCAGACCAGATGGGGTGTTGATGTTTTATATAGATTAACTTTCATCCTCTACGAGGGGTAGGATAAAACAAAAAATATAAAGTCATGTTTTTTGTTCGCATGAAGGTTCAAATAAATTATTATTTTTTATTTTTAAGATAATATTCAAAGCCACTAAAAATCTCAATGCATAACAATAATGATAATTAAGTTCAACAAAGTTAAAGACGTGGTTGATTACTTATATTAATTAGTGTTTAATCCCACCTTTAAGGCTTGCTACTATTTTTTATATTAACTGGTCCGAGTAGAAGGTTTATTTATATTTGAAAAAAACGTAATGTTATGGTTGTGTTTAAGCTTTTATTTTATGTATGTTAAGGTTTGAATATAGTTTGTTTTTTGTTTTAGTGAACAGTTGGTTGTATCTAAAAATAAAAAATATAATATTTTATAAGGCAAAAGCTAACTTCCATTTTTCAAACAAAGCCAGACTAGAACTATTCGTTGTTGTTTTTAATTAGTATCAGTGTATTTGTTTTTATTTTTTACCAATGGATATAAAAAATATGACTTTGTTTTTTAATCAATATGAAGCCTTTGAAATTGGAGAGCTAGTCATACTGTTCATCTTGTTGTCGGCTTCTGCTTTATATTTTGCTGTTGGTCGAACTAAAGAATCTTTCAAACTAACAGGTGAGCTTGAATTAGTTACATCAAATGATGCATTAACTAACTTATATAATCGGCATTATATATTACAACAGTTATCTACTGAAATTTATCGGTCAATTCAAAACTCTTCGACCTTTTCGGTTATTTTAATAGAACTTGATAATTTTAAGGATATTAATACTGCACATGGCGCCGAATTTTGTGATCGTGTTTTAGTTAGAGTTAGCGAGTCCTTAACTCGAAACATTAGAACAATGGATTATGTTGCCCGATGGGGGAATAGCGAATTTCTTATTGTATGTCCAGAAACAGAAACACAAAGTGCTATAGGTATTACATCAAAGCTTCTTCATTCTACTCGTCAAATAAAAATTAATGGTGTTGATGGTTTGACAGCTAGCTTTGGAGTAACGAGTTTTCAAATTGAGGACACCATTGAATCACTATTAAAACGAGTAAATTCTGGGTTACATGAAGCTAAAGAAGAAGGACAAAATCGCTTTATCACAGTGGTTTAATTATGGTAAAGGAAGAGCGTGCTTTTTATTTGAAATAAATTTTTTATCTGTTAATGAATTCAAAAAAATTATCAGATCTGCCTTTTCTTCTTTAGTAATTGTGAAGCCTTTCATAAAAGTGCTTTTTTTGATATTTAGACGACCATCTCCTTTGTGTACTCCATCAATAATATTTCTTCCACCTGCGGCATAAAAGTCAACAACTTCGGATAAAGTCGCAATACTTCCATCATGCATATAAGGTGAAGTTAAAGCTATGTTTCTTAATGTTGGCGCTCTAAAACGGCCATTATCATTTGGGTTTAATGTGATTTCTGACAACCCTGTATCTGATTTTGGATAAAGGTTATTACCATTAATATTGTATAGACCGGTATTATGAAAAGGTCTTCTATCTAAGAGTTGCTTTTCATGAGAAGTTGATTGGGTAAAATTGAATCCGCCATGACAGTGATGGCACTCTAGTTTTTCAGAAAAAAATAACGTCATACCTCTTAGAGCTGACTGGCTTATTGCTGTGTCATCATTATCGTAGGCATAGCGATCAAAAGGAGAGTTGAAAGACACTAAACTTCTAACAAAACTGGCTAGAGCATAAGAAATATTTTTAAAACTGACAGCTTGATCTGGAAACGCTTTTGAAAATAGTGGTTGATACTTTTTAGCTTTAAAACGTTCTAACACTTTTTCTTCATGATTTGTTATGCCTAATTCGATAGGGTTATCACCAAACATTGGCAGAAGCAGCTGATGTTCGATTGTTTTTAGACCATCATGAGACCAAGTGAGGGTTTTATTATAAGCAATGTTGACAAGTGCTGGAGAGTTACGTCGATGCACTTCGCCTGTAGAGCCAATCGATGTTTTTCTGTCTTCGGCAAAAGCAAATTTTTGCTGGTGACAACTTGCACAAGACTGTGTGCCGTTGGCAGACAAATTTTTATCATAAAAAATATGGCGTCCTAATTCTACTTTGGCTTCGGTCATTGGGTTTTCAAGCGGTACTTGCGGACGAGGAAAATCCTTGCGTAAAGCCCATTGATAAGCTATAGGCTGTTCAGCACTCTCTTGACAGCTGACTAGTAAAATAAAAGCTAAATATAACCACCGTTGGTTCATTTTTTTACTTCAAATATTTGAGAGGTGGAATTGACACCAATGCGAGGTAATAAAATCCGGCAACTCGGAGTTTCTAAAGATGATTGACAATTATTTTTTTCGACTAAATCAATCTGCTTGATTAGCTTAGCAATGTCTATGGCGATATGATGTTGGGATGTATAGTCAGGTAAAATTACCTCAACCAAGTTAGGGTTTTTACACATTGATTTTGGCGCTCTGACCGGACTTGGAGAACTACAGCCTGTAGAGCCTAAATGAAATATCCAGTCACTTGAATTTGAAGTGAGTTCTATTCGCAAAAATTTATGACCCAGTTGCCAAGTCCAAAACATATCTGATTGATTAAGTGGGCTAGGTTGGGTCAGTGGGTTCAAATGGTTAAGACTGTGAGGGACTCCCACAGTAAATTTTATACCCCTTATCTGTTCATGTTTTAGAGAGCTGTGACTTGATATTTGCCAGTTAAACGAGTCATTACAAACACCACCAATTAATAATATTTCTTTACTGGCATTATCTGCAACTAAAGGAAAAACTTTGTGCCATTGGTTTTGTGCGTCTTTATATTGAATATTATGTAGGTAGAATTGTATTTGAGAGGTTTGCCAGTCTTGTTGATTATGTTTAAAGGTGTTTTTACAGTCGAGTACTTGGGTGTTAAAATATGGCGTAAACTTAATTTGAGTGATTGGTTTTTGAGTATCACAAGATGATATGAGAAATAGACTCACAACGATAAAAATTTTATAAATTAGTGGATTACAAGTGATCATTAGGTGATTTCAAATCTGTTTTTGAATTGAGTTGTATTGAACAAAATCGCTGAGGTTATTTTGCTAGATTCTTTAATATTTGACTAGTCTAGTGTAAATATTCAACTTTCTAGATTGAAAATCTCATGTTTTAATATCTACCTTTGTCTATTCTTTAGATAGTATCTAGTTAAGAGTTAGCTTTCTATAGTCTCTGACATTATTCAGTTATTTAAATAAATAGGGTATACCTTATGTTTGAAAATACTATACGAGTTATAGCATTATTGCTAGTGCTATTCTCTTTAAAGGTTATTGCTCATTCTGAGCATGATAAAGCTCGATTTGTTTCTGATAAAGGGGTTGATCAAGGCTATTGTGACAACGCTTTAAGGCCATGTAAAACCATAGCATATGCGGTTCAGCAAGCGAATAAAGGCGATAAAGTATTAGTCGCTAGTGGCCAATATCATATGAATAGTGCTGAAGAATTGTTTGATCTTAAAAGCGAGTTGGTTCCTATTTTGGCCGGTTTCAATCGTTTTGATCATTTTCAGACACAAAGCCCCGATGTAAACCCGACTTTTCTAACTGGTGTGCCTAGTAGTATGGCTGCCTCCCTTAGAAATAAGGGGTTTAGGGTGATTGATGATGGAAAAAGTCAGCGTTCTAACAAAGGACTGCAAAGTAAAATGCGTGAGCTGAAGGTGCTGAATGAAGCACAATCAGGGATTGATTGTGTTAGTGGTATGGCAGGGAGTTTTCCTTGCCAGAATATCGATTTGGTTGCCCATATACCTTTATCTGGTTTTAGTTCGGGAGCAACGGCAGGCAATGATGTTTGGGGACATATTGATCTGAATACAGGAACCGAGTATGCCATTATGGGCGTACAAAATGGTATTACTGTGTTTAGTTTGAGCGATCCTGAAAGTCCAGTTGAAGTGGGTCATGTATTAGGAAATAAATCAGGTTGGCGTGATATTAAGGTGTACCAGTATTTTGATCAAACACTAAATGCTTGGCAGGCTTATGCTTATGCAACGGTAGAAAATGCAGATGGTGTTTCTATCATTAATTTAAACAACTTACCAAATAGCGTTTCGCTAGTTGAAGCTAACAAAAGTGTCTCCAATTCACATAACGTATACATTAGTAATGTCGATCATAGTTTGAATATTAAACAGGATGATGTCGAGCCAGTATTACAAATCGTTGGTGCTAATAAGGCTGGAGGAGCGTTTAACAGTTTTTCACTTGCTAATCCACAAACCATTCAAATCAGTAATAATCAATCGGGGTTTGGTGGTTACACCCATGACGGAACTTCTGTTTTAATCAATGACTCAAGAAAAGATAATGATTGCTTTAATGCCACCACTCATTGCTCTGTATTTGTTGATTTTAATGTGAATGAAATGGTTTTTTGGGATATTTCAAATCCTGCAGATACTAAAAAGCTTTCGCAAATAGGCTATGACGATGTTCCCTTAACGCAACAGTATATTCATTCTGGTTGGGTTACTGAAGATAAACGTTATGTTTTATTACATGATGAATTTGATGAAAGTAAAGGCGGGCTGAATACGACTATTCGAATTTTTCAAATAGACTCTTTGCGTAACCCCGTTAAAGTTGGTCAATGGACTGGGCCTACAAAGACAATTGATCACAATGGTTTTGTCCGTGGTAACCGTTATTACATGTCTAATTATGAGCGAGGCTTAACCATATTAGATATCACCGATGCTGCTAACCCTGTTGAAGTAGGTTTTTTTGATACTTTTCCAACAAGAAATAGTAATAAGTTCAACGGCGCTTGGGGAGTTTACCCATTTTTACCATCAGGTTTAATTTTAGTCAGTGACATCAATAGTGGTTTGTATATTCTTAGAGATAAGACTCAATCGTCAACTCAAGGAAGTGTTCAGTTTGATTCGGCTGAAATTAATGTGTCGCAAGGTGCTGATGCTCAAGTAAGTGTATCTAGAGTTGGTTCTAATAATGTTAGTACTAGTGTGAGTGTTAAATATGAAGTTATATCTGGTAGTGCGCAGAAGGGGGAAGATTTTACAGCCGTTAGTGGAGAACTTAATTGGGTTGGTAATGAGTCTGGTGTAAAAACTTTTAATTTGCCTATTGCTGCAGCACCGTCTAGCTCAGAGTTAAAAGAAAAATTCTATGTCAGGCTTTACGATCCTACTTCGGGTTTAACGCTAACTAGTCCAAGTTACCTAACTGTCAATATTGATGGTGCTCTCAATGGCGGTTCAGCTGAGTTTGCTGAGTCAGAAATAGCTGTTGATGAAAATGGTGGTGATATTACTATCACGGTTAATCGTGTGGGTGGTAGTGAAGGTGAAGCAAACGTCAGTTATCAATTTGTTGCTGGGACTGCTATTGCAGATCAGGACTATGTCGATAGTTCTGGTACATTAACCTGGACTGATGGTGATAACACCAGCAAATCTTTCGTTGTTAATTTAATCGATGATGTCGATGCTGAATCAAAAGAGTCATTTACTATTGAGCTAACAGTCATTAACGGTATTAAACTTGGTACAAAGTCTGTTGCTACATTAACTGTTTCTGATGATGAAACTAATACAGCACCATCGGTAATAGTTACAGAAGATTTTGAAGCCAATACTGGCCAGATGATTACTTTGAGCGCAACGGTAACAGATGCCGAAAACGATAGCTTAACTTATCTGTGGCAACAAACTGGTGGTGCAAGTGTTACACTAAATAGTTCTGATCAACCCAGTGCTTCTTTTGTTGCCCCTTCTAGCGCAGGAGCCCTTGAATTTTCTTTAACTGTTACTGATACCATCGGTGCTTCGTCAACTGGCTCTGTTACTGTGAATATTGTTGCTCCTCCTGTGGCTGACACACCTAATAGCAGCAGTGGAGGAGGTGCAGGTTGGTGGGTTGTATTGTTAACTGCTTTATTAAGTATTAAATCATTTAGTAGAAAATATTTTTTAGTGAGTTAAATTGATCGTAACCTGCTACTGTTCTTGTTAGAATAGCTGCGGGTTGACTGGGCAATCGCTGTTTACTTTTGTAAATGGAGGAAAGTCCGGACTTCGCAGAGCAGAGTGCCAGGTAACGCCTGGGGGGCGAAAGCCTACGGAAAGTGCCGCAGAAAATATACCGCCTGATTTGTCAGGTAAGGGTGAAAAGGTGTCGGTAAGAGCGCACCGCGCTGATGGCAACATTAGTGGCAGGGTAAACCCCACTCGAAGCAAGGCCAAATAGGGTTCCTGAAGATTGTATTATCTCAAGGCGTGGCTCGCGCTGGAACCGGGTAGGCTGCATGAGCGTAATGGTGACATTGCGCCAAGATGAATGATTGTCTATAACAGAATCCGGCTTATAGGTTGACCTAATTGATTAAGCTTACCTGGTTGATGCCAGGTAAGCTGGTTATTCGTTTATTATCAATACACTTCAATATTACTGACTAATTGGCTCAATATGTATCATGATTAAATTCCATGCTTTATTGAGCGCAGCTTGTCAGTGCTAGTCTCTTACTTTTTTCTTTGCGTTAGTGCTCCTTTTTCGAAGCTGTTTTAAACTCTTATTTTGTTTGTATAGTACTTTATTGCAGAATAAGGGAAAGACTATATTCCTTTAATAACAAAAAAATTTGTTTTCTCAAAAAGTGACTGAAGTTATCCTGCGCTACTGTAAAAATAAGGGTTAATATTTCAAAGTCCAAGCTATTGAATCGTCATTAAGGATGATTAGAAGTTTTAGGGATTATCAATCAGTTTATTTCTAATATTGTCTAGATTTTAATCAATTATTGTTAAAATGTCCGAATATTACAAATGATTGTCTGAATATTTATATACCGAAAAAGCGTTTAGCCTCATGATTTGAGACAGTTGGTTGTTAAATTATTTCAGTCGCTAGATTTGAATGAGCGGGTACATAGTTCATTAAAAGTTGCTTATTGCTGAGTGAATAAAGTGTTAAATAAAGTGCTACTGAATGCGCTAATAAGATGTAAATAGGAATAAAGTATGAGTAAATTGGTTAGTCGATTCTTGTTTGTTGGGATCAGTTATCTATTATTTGTGGGGGCTGTGCACGGTTTTTCTTCTACGGGGGGGGGGAGGACAGACTGGCGGTGGTGGTGATTCAGGTGGAGGTGCTTGTGCTCCCTGGCTTCCTAATTGCGAACCCGAATCTTCGCCACCAAGTGTTCCGTCAAATGTTAGAGTTCCTGCCAGTAGTTCACAGAACTTCTTATTGGAGTGGGATGCTTCTACTGGTTTTAATCAGGTTAATGGTCAAAACTCAGGAAATTATCAAATTGAACAATCGAAAAATGATGGTTCATATATAGCTATTGGGACGGTTGCTGCGAGTCAGGCTAGTAGCCATTCTTATTCACTATCAGTAAATGATGGCCGTTATCGATACCGTATTCGAGCCTGTAAAAAAGACAATTCTAATAGTGATTACTGTAGTAATTGGGGGAGTAGTGGTGAGGTAACTGTAACATCTGTTCCTCCGAGTGTGCCTGCTAATATTTTAATACAAGAAATAGGTCCGCAAAACTTTTTGTTATTTTGGGATGCTTCGACAGGTTTTAATCAGGTTAATGGTCAAAACTCAGGCTTTTATCAAATAGAGCGCTCAAAAAACAATGAAGCGTTTACTTTAGTGGCGACAGTAACAGAAAATCAATCCAGTCGTTATTCTTATAGTATATCTGAGGCTGATGGCCGTTTTCGTGTTAGAGCATGTCAAGATTCTGGTAGTAATCTATGTAGTGATTGGGGAACGATTGATGGTTTGACGGTTACTCCTTACATTCCTGATGCTCCGAACTTGAGTGGTCATACTGTTAGTAATGAGGGACGAGTTCACTTGACGTGGCAACAGGATGATAAAGTCCAATATTATGTATTGGAGCGGCAAGTTGTTCCCGGTCCCTGGGAGGTGTTAGAAGCTACTTTATATGACAACTTTTACACCGTTATTGAGAGAGAGGTTACCCAAGCTGATTACGCTTATCGTTTGAAAGCCTGTGGTGATGCTCTTTGTGAGGGGTATAGCTATAGTTCAGCTTATCAAGCCAGTATCAATATTGATTGGAATCTTGTAATTAAGGATGCCGATTTGATTTCAGTCATCGCCCCCACCAACGAAAACGTTGGTCATTTAAACCCTTCGGTGAGTGTGAATGGCGGGGCGGTGAATGCGTCACTGCCGATTGTTTTACCACCAGGTCGAGCAGGTATGCAGCCGAGTGTGAGTATCAGTTATTCCAGTGATGGCGGTAATGGTTTGTTAGGTAAAGGTTGGTCTTTAAGTGCCGGTTCATCCATTAGGCGTTGTGCCCACTTGTATGATATCGACCAAAGCAGTCGCAGTGTGATGGATGATGATGAAGATAAGCTGTGTTTAGATGGCACGCGCTTAATGGCTGAAGCGAATCAGACTTATGGGATGAGTGGAACGGTTTATCATCCTGAGAATCAACCGCAGGTGACAGTCACGCAAAGTGGTAGTTTATCGGGTGTGAGCAGTTTTACTGTTGAATACGCTAATGGTCATCAATCGTTTTATGGGACCAATGCCAATAGCCGGGTAGTGCGAACGGCTAACGGCACTACTATTACCTGGAAGCTTGCCCAGAAACAAGACCATTTAGGTCTGCATGCGATTGATTATGAATATGCTGACGGTTCTAGTAGTGAATCGGTCGGACATTCTTTATTAACATCGATTTACTATACGGGCAGTCCTACGACTCCTGGTAATCGCCAAGTCAGTTTTGAGTACGAAGCTCGTCCTGATGTACGTATGACTTTTCGTAATGGGGGTTCACGATTAATGAACCAGCGTTTAAGTCATATTAAAACCTATGTGGGGAGCGCATTAGTGCGTGATTACCGTTTGGTTTACCGAGAAGAGGGTAGCCAGGTAGTGGCTCGTGCACAAGATTGTGATTTACCATGTGACCCACCGTCGGAAGATCCAACACCGACACCAGAGCCATTGAAAGAGCGCTACTCGATTTTAGAGAGCATTCAGTTATGCGTTGAAGGTGGAGATTGTTTAGCGCCAACGACTTTTGAGTTTGAACCTTGGATTGAAGGGTTGGATGACCGAGTTCAACTAATCAGCTTTAATCAGGCTAATTTTATAGACAATGCCTCTGTGGCAGGTGACTTTGATGGCGATGGTCAGGATGACATTTTATTAGGCAGTGTTGATGGCGCTTACCGTGCGAAGTTATCTGGTGATACTTCGGGCGGCTATGTTGCGATTGGTATTAGTCCAGGTCAAAAAGCAATAAGCGGAGCTCAGGGCAGTCGTTTGGTGATTAACGCGGTGGCTGACTTTGACTTAGATGGTGATGTTGAGGTGTTGGGGTATGCCGGGAATAACTCACCCAAGATTGCGCGCTGGAATGAAGCGACAGGTGCTTTTGAGCAAGTGTCGATTACTGATACGCTAAATAATACGGTGCAAGCGGGGTGTCATGGTAGTGCTTATCGAAGTGATGAGAATTTGCATCCTTACTTCCTGGATTGCTCGATTTATGTTACGGATTTAAATGGAGACAGTAAGCCGGACTTATTAATTCCTGCTGAGCGTACCTGGACTGGTAATACACCACAAAACACTTTGTATGATGTTTATATCAATCGCTCGACTGGTGAAGATAGTGCGGGTAATAAAGTGAATGGTGATATTCGGTTTGAAAAGCAGGATACTAGCACGCGCATTAGCTTTACTTCTGAGTCACCTGTTGGTGTTATCGATTACGATGGTGACGGAACGAGTGATTTCTTTTTTCGTGGGCATGTTCTGAATATGTCAGAAAATCAGTTATACCTCTCGACTCTCAGTAATGGTGAATGGACCGGCGTGACTTCCGTCAATCTGCCTGGGGTAGCACTTCCTCATCGAACCTTCACCCCAATGGATATTAATAGCGATGGTTTAACCGATTTAATCAGCTCTGATTCAGCGATGACGGTGTGGTTAAATCAGGGGGGTAGTCTGGCGGGCTTTGGCGGCGGTCTACCTTCCGGTATGGTTGAGTTGCAAGATGGCAGTGATGTGCCGCGAATGAATTATGCCAAGTATATGGATTACAACCAGGATGGTTTAACGGATATTTTACTGCCCGGTCAAATTGTCGAAAACGGGGTGTGTGATGAAAACACTGGTGATGGCAATATTCGTTGTCCTGCTGCGGATATTAAACCCCTGATTAATGAGCAGGCGATTTACTCATGGCGAATTTATCTCGCACAAATCAGTGATGCCGGCGGACTCACCTTTAAAGATATGGGTGGTCTGGGTGTTTATGCGCCGCTGGGTGAACTCAATGTGGGGGATTTTGATGGCGATGGTTATCCGGATATTGCGGCTCGTTTAGGGCGAGAGATAGTCAGTACAGCTGGAACCGGGGATTATCATATTTATACCCCAAGTAGCAGCCCTTATTATGCGACCCCGGGTTTGTATGTGCACTATAACCCGAATTCACAGAGTGACAGGCTAACCGGAATTGAAACCGGATTGGGGGTTCGGCATGAGTTTGGTTATCAGCCACTGAGTGATTTTACTGATAACTACTATCATCGAGGCACTCAGGAAGTTGGATTTCCATATGTCAATTTTGCAACGAATCATATTTCGGTAAAAGAGTATCGAACAAGTAATGGTTTGGGCGGGATGAGTAAAACGCAGTTCCAATATCGTGAGGCGACCTACCATAAACAAGGCCGAGGATTCCAAGGGTTTTATCGTATTCTTGAGCAGAAGTTTGAATTGGCTAGTGATGATACTCAGCCATATTATTCGAAGTTAAAAACCGATTACTATCAAGTTTTTCCTCATTCCGGTATGCCGCTCAGGCGCACGGTAAGATTTTATAATGATACGGGGGTTATGAAAACTAGCGATATAAAATACAGCACACCAATACATCTTGCTGGTGCTTATGCGGGGACTTATGTTGCTTATATTAAAAATTCAAATGGGGTTAACTATGAACTAGACGGTACAGTCATCAGCACCCAAACCACCGACCAGACTTTAAATGCCTATGGCCAACTGGTGGAGAAAACGAGTACGGTGTTTGATGGCAGTGATAAGGCTTTGGCAGATGTGTCGAAGGTGGTGAAGCAGACATTTAATTACAATACCAGTCAATGGTATCAGCTGGATAGCCAAACCACCCAATCGACGGTGGCTTATCAAAATGATTTAGGCTTTCCGATTGGTGCACTCAAAGATGTCACAGTGACTCAAACCTATGGGTATGATGTTAATAACACGGATGAACGCCGCCCGACATCGGTCATCACTACCACCAATGATAGCCCCGGTTATTATTTACAGGTAAACACCGATTATGGGACGGATGGTCAGGTGGAGACCGTCACCACCAGCAGTAATGGCGGCACCAACCATGATATCCAGGGCGTGCGTTCAAAGACCGTTGAATATACTGCTGATGGTTACTTTGTGGCGAAAACCTTTAATAGCCTGTGGGGAGATGGTACGCCGGAAGCCACCCATACTTATGACAGTGCCACCGGACAGGTGCTCACCAGTAGCGATGTGAATGGGGTGAAAACCACCAATACCTATGATGACTTTGCGCGTCTGATTTCCACTCAGGTGGAAGGCTTACCGGCCACACTCAGTGGGATGCAATGGTGTAATGCCAGCTTGTGTAGCGGGATAAATAATGCGGTGTACTTTGTGACCACGCGTCAAGCAGGCGCGCCTGAAAGTCGCGTTTATTTTGATAAGTTAGGCCGTGAAGTGTACAAAGCGGTGGATAGTGTGAACTCACAGGTGATTGTCGCCTGGAGTGAATATGACAACCGAGGCCGAGTGACTAAAGTGGTTGAACCCCATTATCAAGGGGCTGTTGTGGGCACTTATGGCGCCATTAGCTATAGCAACTTCGATGCCCTAAGCCGAGCCCGAACCAAAGAAGTGAAGCGAGACCCCATTGAATATATCGTCACCTACAGCTTTGAGGGTTTAAAACAGAATGTTGAGGTGGATGTGTCAGTGGGAGCGGATATTACGATGGCCACCCAAAACAGTATTCTGGGCGCTCCGTTATATCATCAAGATGCCCAGGGACAACTCACCCAATTCCGTTATGATGCATTAAATAACCCGGTTGTGGTTAACGATGTCGCGGGTAATTCCATCACCGCAATTTACAATGGTTTTGGGCATAAAACCCAAATGAACGACCCGAATATGGGAACCTGGTCATTTGCTTACAATGCGCTCGGTGAGCTACGTCTGCAAACCGATGCCAAGAGTCAAACCACCAGCTTTGATTATGATGCATTAGGTCGAATCATCAAGTCGTCACCGCAAGGGGAAACGGCCAGTGAGTTTTTCTTTGACCCAACTAATCATTTGGGGATGTTACAAAAAGAAATCAAAGGCACAGCCTTTGAGCGACACTACACCTATGATGGTTATCAACGTCCGACGCATGTGAAGACACTGATTGATGGGGGCAATAAAAACTTTATCCATCAAACCCTATACGATGGAAATTATGGCCGGGTGAAAGGAGAAGTCTCTCCCGATGGTTTAATCCTGCAACATACCTACAATAGTCTTGGTATGGCACTGCAAACCAAAGATGTGGGTACTAATAAAATCATTCGTTTAGTCAGTGACTTTGATGCCAGAGGCAATATCATTGAGCAACAGTTTGGTGAAATCATCAATGAGTTTAATGAGTACACCGTGGCAGGTTTACTCAAAGAGCGCTGTGCCACCACCAATGCGAGCACTTGTTTGGGCAGTGGCGCCCCAGCGGGTATTCAACACCTGTGGTATGAAACCTATGACGGTTATGGCAACTTAACTTACCTGCAAAACCTGGAGATAGGTCAACAAGAAGGCTTTGTGTATGACAATTTGCATCGTTTAACCCAAAGTAATCGCAGCTGGGATAACTACACCCCGGTCACCCAACATGAAACCATTAATTATGGTTATGATGGGGTGGGTAACCTCACTTATAAAAGTGATTTCAGTGTTCAAGCAGCCAATGCTTATCAGTATGGCGATATCAGCAAATCATCAGGCAATGCCGGACCGAATGCGGTGCGCAGTATTACCTTAAAGCCTGTCGACAATAATAGTAGCAGCACCATTCTGAATTACGATTATGATAATAATGGTAACCTAATTGATGATGGCATTAGAACTATTAGTTACGGGGTGAATAATAAACCAGTGACCATTAGTACGAATAGTGCCTCACTGGGATTCAGTTATGGCAGTGATGGTCAGCGCTACAAACAGGTAAAGACCAAAAACAGTGTGACCACCACAACCTATTATGCGGGTAACTATGAGTTAGAAGAGAAAAGCGGCAATAGCACCAGCCGAACCAGTGTCGGCGGTTATGCGCTTTACCGAACTGAGAATGGGACTAGTAGCTGGCACTATTTACTCAGAGACCACTTAGGCAGTATGGATACGATTGTGGATGCCAGTGGTACTGTTGAGCAACGGCGTAACTTCGACCCCTTTGGTAAAGCCAGAGATGCAATGGCGGATGATACCAAGCATGGCGATACCCTTAACAGTGCACTCGAACTTGGTGGTCAGTTAGACTCGGATATTACCCCGAGAGGCTTTACTGACCATGAACATCTGGATGATGTGGAGCTCATTCATATGAATGGGCGGGTGTATGATTATCATGTAGGCCGTTTCTTGAGTGTTGACCCGTTTATTTCCATGCCGGGCAGCAGTCAGGCGTATAATCCCTATTCCTATGTGATGAATAATCCGTTAAGCTATACGGATCCGACTGGGTATACTAATAAAAAAGTTGAAGCAGATAATGCTGAAAAGTGCGATAAAGAATGCCGTGAAAGAAGAGCCAGAAGAAAACCGACTAAATGTATAACTAGTTATTGTATTGTTGCAAAAGATCCAGATGGTAATACAATTTATATACCTGTAACTGTTGGTAATGGTGCGGGTAATTCAAGTGAGAATAAGCCTAAGCCTGCTGAGGGTAGCTCCAGTCAGGAGAGAGTGCGCTTCCCAAAAGATATGGAATGTCGTTCCTGTACTTTAACAGATCAATTACTTGAGAGTGAAATGAATGAAGATATTTCAACTCAGGATAGACAAAATACTCAAAATGCAGTTGGGGTTGCCGGGGCAACCAGTCTTGCTGGAGAAGGTGTTGGATATGTTGTCTTTAAGTTTCTAACATGGGGGGGGAGCAAGTTAATTGCTATTAGGATTGCATCAAAAGGTTCTGACGATGTCGCAAAGACGGTGCTAAGTAAAGGTGAACGTTTGAAGATATTTAGTAAAAATCTTGCTGATGCTCCTGCAGCTACAAATGCTGATGATGCTTTAAGACTAATAAATAAAATAATGGATGAAGTTGAAGATGCATATAGCGGTGTTGCTGCCAAGGTTAATCCCGGTTTAAAATACGAAGGAAGAATGTATGGTCCAAGAAAAGATTTTGTAACTGAACTACCTAATGGTGGGCTTGAAGCGATAACTGCAGGAAATATTATAAGAATCTCACCAAATGGAGGGATTCAATTTTTCATAAAAAATAAAGATAAATCGGCTGGTAAAATGATATTTAATAAGGCTGGGGGCGGCTAATGATTAATAATTCTGAATTAAAAAAGAAGCTAACTTCTAGATTTCCTGATTGGAATTTGTCTTTCCAAGAATCTGGTGTTGCAATTTGGATTGATTTCAATGACGGAAACCTTTTTTTTGATATTCAAGTAACTCCTTCTGATGGAATAGGGGTTTCTGTTGTGAATAATGACTATGATATAGATATGTCGGGGCACGATGAGGTTTTTGAGAATATTGACGAGGTGGTTAATTATTTAGAAGAGAGGGTGAAAAATATAAAATGAATATATGTTGTAGCGCGGGTTAATAGCCCGGCAAAATAGGTTGAGTCAACAGCACTAAGCGGAGAGCCATAACTTTTAAGCCTTGTTCGATTGAGCAAGGTTTTTGAGGTTTTATAATGAGTGTTAATAAAAATTTTTGTCCTGATTGCGGTAGTAAACTTAGAACCTAGATCCTAATTCAAAGTGCACCAACTAGAATCAATGGGGTCAGAGAGAAATCCTAAAGGGGGTGTCACGGCAAAAGGGTATTGGCCATGGCCCAGAGCTGGTGCAATTGACTTTGCATTAGATACAGACTTGAGTGGAATTGTCTCTTCTGAGGGCGGCTCCGGTGGTTACCTAGAAAGGTTTGAGCACTGGCGAAAAACAGGCAAAGATCCCAAGCCTGAAAAGCCTAATGGACAATTTGCATATAGAACATTCGCTATAAAAGCTGATCAATATAACAATGCAATGAAAGCAATAAACAATTGAAAATCAATGGGGTCAGAGTATTTGATTTTCTGGATCTAGGTTTAAACGGAAGAATCAAATACTCTGACCCTATTGATTAAAAGGGCTCTTAAGAGCAAATTGGGAAAAACAATTTCAATCGATTTATGGTGATATTAGTACATTTAAAATTAAGACTACAAATTTTTGAGGTGTTGTATGGAAATTTTAACCCTGTTGGATGCGATTAAAAAGCGACCAAGTATGTATCTTGGTGCAGCATCAGTTGTTAGATTAAAAAGCTTTTTAGATGGATATTATTTTTCTTTAGAAAATTCAGAAAAAGAAGATGAGTTTTGGGAAAATTTTCAGAAGTGGATTTCCAGAAAATTTAATATAAATACATCCCAAAATTGGATGCAAATTATATTATTTTTTTCTAATGATGAATTAGAAGGATTTAAACTGTTTTTTAAGTTGCTCGATGAATTCAAGCTTCATGAAGTTTGGCGCTGAGTGGGGATACCCGTGACTTTACAATGGTTGGAGTTCCCCGCTTACGGTTTCGCCTTTGTGTTTTTGTTGTCACACCCTACGCATCTGACAAATGCTAATAGATAGTACATGGCTATTGGTTTGCCGCCGTCAGACAGTGATGTGCATTTTAAAAAAGTTGTCTGACCCTATTGATTATTTTGGTGATTTATATGAATTTGCACCGAGAATTATGGACAACCCTTCTGGTAATGAAATAATTACAATGCGAAACCTATTGAATTTGCAGGCAATAAAAGAGCATGGGAGTGGTACTCCATATTTAATCAGGTATAGATATGAGGATGAGCATTTTGAATAAATCTTTTGTGAATAAATTTACTATCTTAATATCAATTTTAATTGGTATAGCTGTATTCTTTTCCTGGTTTGTGAATGGGGATGATGATCAGTGGAATGGTTATGAATACGTTTGGGGTAGAGAAGATAATGTACACCTAAGCAAAGATGGCTTAACTATAGTGAAGTCCACTATTATTAATATTGATATTAGTGACAACTTTATTGTTGGTTTAAGATTACCTGCTAAAAACGTTACCTGTGATGGCGGTGCAGGCAGTAATATTATGCTTGTTAATAATGAAGAATACTTCATCTTAAATTCAAGTACTGGGGTACTTCACGAATTTAAGGATAGGGTAGAGTTTGAAAAGAAATTAAGCTCTTTTGAGATAAAGGAAAAAATATCTTTAGATTATTCTCGTTTTAAAGTCGTATGGGACAGGTATTCTAATTATTATGATGATAATAAAAAATACTATAGTGGTTGTAATGATGCTGAACGAGGACAGCCTTAACTTTTAAAGCCTTCAAACTCAGTCCTGACTCAGGGCTTTTTAAGTTGGGGTTTGTTGGGTTGGTTAAGTCGTTTTTTATTGGTCTTCACTAAGTTGTAGTAGCTCAGACTTGATCTGACAGTTACCCGTTTTTCCAACGGTATCTGTCAGTTTAGATTTGCACTGAATGGGGACATATATGGATGCCTCCTTAATGTCAAGGCAATAAAATTCTTTCGTGATTAAAATCAACCACGACTGATAGAGTTATTCCCGTTTTTAATGTAGATTACCAATTTACCATCGAAACTTTTCGTAAACGTCTAGCCATTTACACCTACCATCAGATTTTTCCCACTTTAAACTATCTCCAGTTGACTTAAAATCTGGAGATACCTCATGAAACGCAGAGCAGAGCAAGAATGGCTTGCACTTTTTAAACAACATGAACAAAGTGGTTTGAGTGCTGCCGAATTTTGTCGAAAACATCAGCTTAATGCTAAGTACTTTTCTAAACGCCAATTTGACTTAAACTGGAAGCAGTCCCGTAAAACTGCGAACCAGTCATTTATTCAGGTTAAGCGTCCCGAGTTAAACCTATCTCCTTCATCCATTCAATTGACAATTGGTCAAACGCAATTGTATTTACCCCAATCGATTGATGCCAACTGGTTAGCAATACTCGTTAAGGCACTAACATGAAGTGTAGATTACTTTTTTACCATCATACTTTTTACTAAATTATACGTCATACAATTTACTAAAATTTGAGCAGTTTTACCGCGCTATTGTCGTACACTATTTTAGCTTTGCCAAACTATTGTCGTACGCTGTACCAAATTGTCATCGAACACTTTGTGGATAACTTTTTTAAAACAATTTTTGCATAAAAAAAGGGCTTTCGCCCTCGGTAAAAATTTGCTCTAATGCTCGCGTAGCGAGCATTATAAAGTGCCGTTGGAAGTTCTGATTAAGAGACTTGCTGCTTGATCAATTCCTCGTGCGATCGCCAATGCGGTTGCACGAGGACGTGATTAACATGAGTAATTGTCACCAACTTTTTTGTTTCTCTCGCCGCTTCGATAAGGCTGGCTAGACACAGGTTTCTACAGAGCCGTAAGTTGCCCTCACTTGAGCGAATAATTAAGGCCATTGCAGCTTCGTCGAAAGTGTTAACGCCTAGCTTGGCACTTTCCAATTCTTTGACGATATAGCGCTCCATATCTTCATCATTAAGCGGTTTAATGCTGGCAGAGTAGGTGATTCGGCTTTTAATGTCTTTGTTTGTGCTGAGTGATAGATAGTGTAATAGTTCCGGTTGACCCAGTAGCACCAGGTTATGATTTTTAGGAAAGCGTTCGAACAATAAACGCAATTTTCTTAGCACCGATAAATCGAGTAAGTGCGCTTCATCAATCAAAATGTATAAGGTTTTACGCTCTCTCACTTGCGCGAAGGCAGCTTGAATTAAGTTGCTTTCAATCTGTTTTTCGCTGGTTTCAATTTTAAAAGATTCAGCCAGTTGCCAGAGAATTTGCCGATAAGTATGCAGGGTGCGCGAGCAGGAGACAACGGTGCATTCGCGTTCATTGTTGTAGATTACCAATTTACCGTTGAAACTTTTCCCAAAATTTTCATCGTATAATTTTGGTTAAAGTTTAATCGAATTCCCAGTTTACCGTCGAGTCCTATTTTTGTTTTTCCAATTTGTCGCCGAACATTTTCCCAAAGCTGATCGTAAAAAAGCTTACTGAACTCAGTAAGCTTTCGATGGGGTTGGGAATTGATGTAGATTACCAATTTACCGTTGAAACTTTTCCCAAAATTTTCATCGTATAATTTTGGTTAAAGTTTAATCGAATTCCCAGTTTACCGTCGAGTCCTATTTTTGTTTTTCCAATTTGTCGCCGAACATTTTCCCAAAGCTGATCGTAAAAAAGCTTACTGAACTCAGTAAGCTTTCGATGGGGTTGGGAATTGATTATTGTGCTTGTTGTTTGATTAACTCCTCATGAGATCGCCAATGAGGTTGTATTAGCACATTATTGACGTGAGTTAATGAAACGATTTTTTTACCTTCTCTTGCTGCCTCAAGTAGTGAGGCATAACAAAGGTTACGACACAATCGCAAATTCCCCTGAGCAGAGCGACAGATTAATTCGGTCGCGTCTTCATTGTAACAGTTTGCACCGAGTTTAACCTTTGCCAGTTCATTCACGATAAAACCTTTTAAATCATTGTCATTTAAAGGCAAGAGTGTTTGCGAATAAGTGATCCGGCTCTTGACATCACGATTGACTGTCATGGATAAAAAATAAAATAAATCGCGCTGCCCCAATAAAATCAGGTTATGATTTTTGGGAAAGCGATCAAACAACAATCGCAATTTTTTTAGCACCGACATATCCAGCAAATGAGCTTCATCAATCACAGTGAAAACGGTTTTGCGGTCACGTGCGTGATGAAACGCAGTCTGAATCAACTCTTTCTCCAGCTGTTTTTCAGAAGGCTCTATTTTAAATGACTCAGCCAACTGGCGAATAATCTGAGTGTAAGTATGTAATGTTCTTGTACAGGATGCAACGACAAATTCTCTTTCCTGATTCAGTTTTTCAATGTGTTCTCGAAGTACACTTTTGCCAACACCTGGCTCTCCAACAATAACAGAAAATCCTCCTTGAGACGCATGGACTTTTATCATGTCCATCATACTTTGTTGTTGTGGTAACAGGGATGAAACTTGACGACTGAATGGTTCCTGCGTAATCCCCAAGAGCGCTTTTATCATACGTCAACCTCCCGGTAATATCGTTGACTGAATGCATTGTCATGAAGGTTAAGTACATTGGCCTCTCCCATACGTTGTTCGTTGAAAAAGACAATGACACGATGTTGACTATTGCGAGCATAACGAACCTGAATCGATTTATTTCTTAAGTCGACAGGACATTCGTATGAGATTTTATTCAGTAGAAAAACATTAGTTTTAGAGACTTTGCGTATTTGTTCAATAAAAAATATTTCTTCAGAGAATTCGTCGTTATTTAAAAAACGAATGCGTTGATGATCGAGATTAAAACGGTCAATGGGCTTCATCTGAATGCCAGCGTGGGGTTGACTGTTGTAATCGTTTTCGATCCAGGTTTGTGTTTTCTGGTTAAGAGCTTCGAGCGAATCAAAGTGGATATGTTGCACGAGAAAGCGATCGCGGAAGCCACGAAAAAAGCGCTCGATTTTACCTTTGGCCGCACCATCCCGAACTGGTGCATGCGACAGATGAATATTGAGGCGAACACAGGCCTGCAATATTTCGTTGGATTTGTAATTGGAACCATTATCGAAATACAGCTTTTTAGGGCAACCTCTTTTAAAGAGGGCAGTACGAAAGGCTTCAATCATATTGATGGTATTGTCTTGATAAAAAAATTCAGCATGAGTGATAACACGCGAGGCATCGTCAATGAATGCAATCAGAAATGTTTTGCGCCATCGGCCATCGGCTTGTTTGATTGAAGGGCCATGCAGAGTGTCTGCCTGCCATAAATCATTCGCAAATGGCATGGCGAAACTTTGTCTGAGTTTGTTGGTCTGCTCGGGTGTGAGTAAATCATTGTCATTGAGCATACGATAGAACTGAGTTTGAGACAGTTGGCTGCGCAAAAAATATTGTCGTTCCAATAACAGTCGATACAAAGTGCGTTTGGGAATATTTCCCTGCTTGTTGGGTTTGAGAGTGGGCAGGATATCGGTTATCGCTTCAGCCAGTTCATTCAGTTGCACTTTACGATAGGTACGATTATCCGAACGGGTTTTATTATCGAGTATGGCCATACCATGTTTTTTAAATCGGTAATACCAGGTCTGAATGGTTCTTGGCGTAAACTGTTGTTGTTCGCCTGTGATGGGGTCAATAAACGTTCGCTTGGCGACATCTTTAAAACGATGTTGCAAGCAGTCGCCCTTTGCAAAATCAACTGCACTTAATATTTTCAACCGACACTCAAAAGACGGTTTAGGTTTGCTTTTCATTAATTTCTCCGCAGATTAAACAGAGCGAGAGAATAGAGCCGTTTGTTTCGGATAGGAACTGACAACAACGGTGGTGATAATCCGGTATAAAATAAACCGTTAATATAGCGATAGTAAAAAAAGAAAAAAGCAAGCCTTCCAAAGAGCAAAACAATGGATTATATGGGTAAAAAGAACGCCGTTTGCGTTAATTGCTGAAAGTTCGCGCAACTGTTTTGTGTAGGAAAAAGTCGAACAAGCCCCTCTAAACATTGTTGTAGTGGTGAGAGTTGTTTCGATGAGGTAGCCGAATTGATTGGATGAAATATCTGACTCACCACCGAGCGATAGAGAGACTGCGACTGCTTTAATCGATTCAACCAACGCCAACCCTGTCGCGAACTGTCTGAGTTTGTGGCTTTTCCATAGCTGGCTTTAACCGATAATCGGGATAGAAGCATCAAAATAAAAGTAAAGACTTCAATCGCGGAGTATTTTAATTGTGGGATCCGCGTGTTAAGCAAACAGCGAAAAGAAAACCCACAACCACGACGTCCAAACCGATTAGAGCAAATCACACGTTTACCCACTTTAATTCGATTATTCATGGATAATTGTTGATAGACATACCCGTGCGAAACAAAATCTCGCTGACTTAAACATTGCTTGCAGGTGAGTGGTGTTAATTGAAATCTGAGTTCGGAAGAGAAACGCTCAATCTCATCCATTGAATCAAAAAATCGAGTCATGAGTTAAGAGGTCAAATAATAAACAAAAAGAAACGTTATTATAAAAAATTAATTTGAATTTCCAAAACACCATCTAAAATAAACGTTAAATGTCGATGTTAATTTGGAAAGAAAAGGAGCTATCTGTCTATTGGAATTTGGGAATTAACAATTGTGGCACACTGTTGCTTAAGCAGGGTGATCATCTCAGCACCCGTGACTGTAAACTCATGAATAATTTAGGTTGTACCCTTGTTTCAATTTTATGTGAGACAAGGGCTATCATTAAACTGCCTTTTTTAATTTATTGAGCTTTTTCTTTTTTGACAAATAAAGTTAGAATTAATCATCCTTTGATAATTTCTTTTCGAGAGAATCTACTCGCTTTTTCATTCTATCTATTCGCCCTGGATTTTTTTCTGATTTTATCCAATTATTGAGTATCTTTATCTGCGCTTTGGCTAATGCGTTGCTGGCAGGAACCGATATGTCTGGAGTTACACCTGCGCCTTCCCAGTTACTTTTAGTAACAACATTAAGAGTGCGAGCATTTGGAATAAAGGCTGCGTAATGATCTGTAATCTTAATGATATCACCAGGATGTGCACCTCCACCGGTTGTTTCACCAATAATAGTGGCGCGCTTCAAATGCTTTAATGTGTAGGCGAAGTCTTCGGCCGCTGAAAATGAGTGTTGGCTAGTTAAAATATAAAGCGGCTTATCTGAACCGTAGTGTTCGCCCTTAACAAAACTGCTACTCCAAATTTGCTCGGTTCGATTATTTTCTCGGTAATGAATATTGTTTAAATGTTGTTTTTTATCTAAAAAATAACTGGCTAACATGGCAACTGTTTCGGGATCGCCACCACCATTGTCTCGTAAATCAATGATGAGTGCATCTGTGTTTGAAAGCACTGTCATTGCTGCCGCAATAACGTCTGATGAAAGATGACTATCAGAAAACATGGTCAGATTTAAGTAGCCAATATTAAAAGAGAATCTCTGTATTTGTTCTACACCAAAATTTAATCGCTTGTGAAAGTTTTCATCCTGCATGTCCGTTTGTGAGTCTTCGTTGGGATCGGGAATGGCTGTTTCGCTGTAAAAAACAGCTAAATGCTTATCTGTGGTTAATTTCATCAATGTATCAGTGAGCAGGTTAGAAAATTGGTGTGCATCCATTGAAGGTTTATTGTGTTGTTTAACTGCCTTTAATAGTTGCTGTTTAATTTTTGACACTTTCTTAGGAAAAATATAGCGTTGATTCAACTCTTTTGATAAGTTTGTAATGACATTTTCCATCGCTTTATGAGTGAGGTAAGGTTGTTTCTGTTTGGGGTTAGCCGTTTCCTGAGCGTTTGAAGAAATAGAAAGAAGACTAATCACTATCATAACGACAGTTCGATAAATGAGGCGGTTAATCTGTTGAAAAAATCCTGTTTGTTTAGATAGTTGAGTCTTTTGAGTAAATAATACTTTCATAAATACAGCTCCAATTCGTTTTAAATAGATTTGTTCTAAATTGATTATTTCGGTTATTGCTTTAACTTTTCTACAATAGACTCATAAAATGGCCTTTCTTCTAATGCGATGATTGCTTTTTCTGCTATTTCAGAGAGAGGGTAGCCAATGGTTTTCTCTAATTCTGTTGTAGCTTCATCAACCGCTTTCCAAATAGTCTGAATACTTTGGTAAAGCGCCTTGCCTTTTTCTGATAACTTTATTTGCTTCTGACGAGCATCGATTTTTGATTGAAACGCAAGAATAATACCTTCACGGGCCATAATATTGACTGTTTGAGTCGCCGCGGGTTGAGTGATGCCTCCGTAAGCTGCTATTTCACTGATTGATAATTCCTCATGTTGAATCAAGGCTTTAATCACCGGTGTATATCGAGAACGGTACTCATAGCCCAATTTTTCATAAACTTGATTTAATGAGCCATCCATCATTTCGATTAAATGCCTAAGTTGTGTTCCAAAAGTTCTTTTCATTATGTATAAGTGCTTATGTATTTGATAAGGTGATTGTATAAGCGCTTATGTATATTGTAAAGCAGTTGTCGTGGTAAACATGTAAATAAATATTAAAGCGATATGTGGCTTGTGTTTAAAAAGGGGTAAGTAAGGAGGATAAGTAATGCTGCTAAATTTCGAAAAATAATATTCATTCTACCACGCTTGAAATATTGAAGAACGTTAGTTATATATTCTTTTTTATTGTTTTAGGTTAATATTTAAACAACCTATTGTTTTGCAGGATTTAATGCAAATTAAATTGAATCTAAGTAAAAATTTTGCACATAAGTATGGTTAGATATGCTTTGAAAAATGATGGATCTCAAATTCGCGATGCTATCTATAAGTAGATTGTTTTTCATTTTCAGCTCTTGCAGTATCAGGAGCTACATGTGCTGAAGCCTGAGGCTATTAATTTGAAATACAAATATATTTTATTGATATTGTTATTGCCCCTATACGCAAATGCACATAATATCGACTGCTCAATTAAACTAAATGAAATTCTGCCTGTATTTTTAGAGCAGATTGAATTAGGAAACAAAAGTGTAGCTAAAAGCACTTTTGATATATTGTCCGACTGTGATGCTGATAATACTAATTTATTAAAAATGAAAATAATACTGGCAGAACAAGGTTATTTACGTTTTCAAAAATTATTGTCCACTGAAACAAAAATCCATAGCTCTAGAGAATGGTTACAATTATCTGCTTATAGAGGAGGTATAAATTCTCAGTATGACTATGGCAAAGAGTTGTTCAATGATAATAATGATGAAGCTTTGTGCTGGGTGAGTAGTTCTTTTTTTCAGGGGAACCGTAATGCTGCTAGCTATTTATTAAGTGTGGCTAAGTCTGTGTCGTATGATGAGTTTGTTTATTTGCTTGAAGGAGTGACTATAAAGCTAGTGCTAAATCCCGAGAGTGTAATTCATACTTATTTTTTTACTATGCCTTCATATGCCGTAAAAAGAGAAAAAGAAAGAGGTTTAGATAGGTTGAAGGAGTGGCTAGCTGTCATAAAGGCTAAAAATTTTGAATCGCTTGAAAAGGTTAGTGAAAGGTTGTTTGAAACTATTGAGGCAATACAAAAAAAACCTCAAGAAAAATTAAGTTTTGTTGGGGAGTGCAGGCCAAAAGATAGGTTTCCAGTGTATTTTCAAGCATATTTAAATAAGCTTAGCCATATTATAAAGAAAGCTCGAAAGTAGATGATGATCTGGCTAACTCTAAGCTGCACAGCAAACAAGCAATCATAAATTGGGGCCAGGGCTGCTGCCTTAAATTGAATACGTAATATTTATTTAGCTGCTTTTATTCTTCGCTCCTATCAATTGAATAATATTTAACCAATAATCGCACAAACTTAAAGTATTACTTTAAGTTTGTAGTTTAACTCTATGAATTCACTTCTTATTCGAATATTGACTAAAATTTCAATCTTTTAAAATACGCTAAGTCTTTGTGAAATAAGAAGTATTTCACAATAAATGTAGGGTTTTTCCTTGACAAAAGTGCTCTCCCGTACCTATAGTGCACAAATGTGGAGAAAAGTGTAACTTTGTGCAATACAGTGGTTCATCTGATCAATGAGCCTTTACCTGCAGGGCAAAATTAAGTGTTTCGTGGAGCAAATTCAATCAATTTAGACTCAAAAGGTCGTATCGCGATACCGTCGAAGTATCGTGATGGCATCGTTGAATCTTGCGAATCCCACATGATAGTTACTTGTGACCCTTATGATAGCTGTTTATTGATATTTCCCCTAGCCCACTGGGAAACGACAGAAGCAGATTTACAATCTCTCTCCAACTCGAAACCTCTCCACAGACGTTTGAAAAGAATCATGTTGGCGCATGCGACAGAAGTTGATATGGACTCTAATGGCCGACTATTAATACCTGGTGTATTGCGTGAAAGAGCCGACTTAAATAAAGAAGTTATGTTGATAGGACAAGGAAAGACTTTTCAATTATGGAATGAGGCGGAATGGAACAGGCTAACTGAAGAAGATTTAGCAGAGCTATCAAGTGATGAACTTGATTCCGACCAACTACCAGATCTTTATTACTAAATTATGCAAGCGCAAATAGAACATAACACTGTCTTGCTCAACGAGGCGGTTGATGGCTTAAATATTAAGCCAAATGGAATTTATATTGATGGGACTTTTGGTCGTGGCGGACATAGTCGACTCATTCTAGATAAACTGGGAGCCGAGGGAAAATTAATGGCAATTGATCGTGATCCACAAGCTGCAAAGTCAGCTGAACAATTTAAGGATGATAATAGATTTGAGTTTTTCTATCAGAATTTTGCCAAGATTGGGCCATTGTTGGAACAGAAAAATTTGTTAAAAAAGATAGATGGTATTTTGCTTGATTTAGGTGTTTCGTCTCCGCAGCTAGACCAAGCTGATAGAGGGTTTAGTTTTTTAAGGGATGGACCACTTGATATGAGAATGGATCCAGAAAAAGGTGTTTCGGCAGCTGAATGGTTAGCTATAGCAGAAGTTGATGAAATCAAACGAGTGCTAAAAGATTATGGTGAAGAAAAGTTCGCGACGCGTATTGCTAGAGCAATTATTGAGTATCGTGAAACTGAAGCAATTACGACAACAACCCAGCTGGCTAAAATCGTTGATTTAGCATGCCCGGTTAAAGATAAATTTAAGCACCCGGCGACTAGGAGTTTTCAGGCGATAAGAATATTTGTGAACGATGAGTTGAATGAATTAGAACAAACACTAGAAGTGACTCCTGATTTGCTTGCTAAAGGAGGACGTTTATCTGTGATTAGTTTTCATTCTTTAGAAGACAGAATCGTTAAGCGGTTTATCAAACGTAAATCTAGAGGAGAAAATTTTCCAAAAGGCTTACCTGTGATGGACAGCGAAGTTAACCGTGAGTTTAAGGCTGTTGGCAAAGCAATAAAAGCAAGTTCAACTGAAGTCAGTGTTAACCCGCGTTCAAGAAGTGCTGTATTGAGAGTGGCTGAAAGGCTTTAATAAATTAAAGAGTAAACAAAGATAAAGGAATGAAAAAAAGTAGTCAGAAAAAGAAACCAATTAAACAAGCACCTTCTTTATTGAGGGTTTTGTTGTTTGATGTTGTTATACGTCACTGGTTAGTAAGTGCTCTGGCTGTTTCATTTATTATTTTTTCGATGGTTTTGGCAAATACTAGTCATAAAACAAGACGTTTAACTGCCGAGTGGCAAAAGCTGCGTCAAGAACACCAAGATCAACAGATTCTTTGGGAATCACTGCGTTTGGAATTAACAACTTTAACTGAGCCCGATCGTATTTCAAATTTGGCTAGAAAAGAGTTAGGTATGGTGGAAGTGACCACTAAAAATGAGAAGGTGATTTCGTTGTGAAGCAAGCGAGAAAGCCAAATTCTGTACCTTTAGCTAGTGGCCGCTATTTTGTTTTGATGGGGTTATTATCGTGTGCATTTGTTGCTTTGTTTGCAAGAGCTGTATATCTACAGGTAGATAAATCTGAAGATTTAACAGGAAAAGCGGACTCTCGTAGCGTGAGAAACAAGGAGATTGTTACTCATAGAGGTGTAATTTTAGATCGTAATGGTATTGAGTTAGCGGTTAGTGTGCCAGTTAAATCTGTTTGGGTTGATGTCACAGAAATTATGAAAAAGTCACCAACATTGGCGGAAGAAGATTGGAATCGATTAGCGGTTATTGCTAAGAAAACCCCGCGTGTATTTAAGCAATGGTTAGTGAAAAGAAAAGGACGTCAATTTGCATGGGTTGCACGCCACCTTGATCCTAAAACAGCAAGTATGGTGAAAACTTTAGATTTACCTGGTGTATATATGCGAGATGAGTTTAGGCGCTATTATCCTTCGGCAGAAATTACTGCTCATTTAATTGGGTTTACCGATGTTGATGATAGGGGAAGAGAAGGCTTAGAAAAAGCTTATGATGATTTATTAAGTGGTGAAACCGGAGAAGAAAAAGTTCGCTTAGATTTACAACGACGAGTTATTGAGCAACAAGAGTTAATCAAAGAGGCCGAAAAAGGGCAGGATTTACAGTTGAGTATTGATAGCCGCATTCAAGCAATTGCTTACAAGGCATTAAAAACTGCTGTATTAAAACATCGTGCACGCTCAGGCGCATTAGTCATGATTGATGTTGAAACTAGTGAGGTATTAGCTTTATTGAGTCAGCCTTCTTATAACCCTAACCGTTTTGACTCCAGACACTCAAAGTTGACAAGAAACTCTGCATTTGTCGATAGTTTTGAACCGGGCTCGACAGCAAAACCATTAACTGTTGCGAGCGCATTAGAATCTGGTGTTGTAAAAGCGAGTTCTAAAATTAATACTGCACCAGGCCGTATGCGATTAAATGGGTATTGGGTAAAAGATGGAAAAAACCACGGCGTTTTAGATGTGACTGGTGTTTTGCAAAAATCGAGTAATGTCGGTGTTTCAAAACTGGCGCATTTAATGAGTGATGAAGAGTTTTTGAGTACTTTTTATCAGGTTGGTTTTGGGGTTGATACCGCCAGTGGTTTTCCTGGAGAAAGTTCTGGTCGTATGAACTTTAGAGAGAATTGGAGTGATATCGAAAAAGCAAACGTTTCTTTTGGGTATGGTTTTATGGTAACGCCTGTTCAATTAGCTCAAGCTTATGCCGTTTTAGGGGCTTACGGGATTAAACGACCTTTATCATTATTAAAGCTTGATCAAGTTGAACAAGGAAAGCAAGTGCTTTCAAAAAAAGTTAGCCGTCAAGTTATAAAAATGATGGAAACGGTTGTTGGTGATGGTGGAACAGGTCAAAAAGCAAAAGTGTATGGTTATCGAATTGCTGGAAAAACTGGGACAGCACGTAAAGCTGATAGTGGAGCTTATGGTGATCAATATGCCGTATTTTTTGCTGGACTTGCTCCAGTGTCAAAACCGAAAATAGCAATGGTCGTATTTGTGAACGAGCCTGGTAGTGAAGAATATTATGCTGGGGATGTTGCTGCACCTGTTTTTGCAAAAGTTGCTGCTGAAACTTTAAGGCTACTTAATATTAAGCCAGATCAAGTTGAAGTGGTTGCTGCGAGTGATAGAGCAAAAGGTAATAATAATGGCTGAGTTACTTTTGCAAAATATTCTCAAAAATATTATTGATGTACAGGTTAGTGATGAACTGCTTAATATGTCGGTTGGTGCTTTAAAGCTTGATAGCCGTCAAGTGAATAAAGGTGATACTTTTGTTGCTGTAATGGGGTATGTAGTTGATGGCAGAAAATTTATCCAAAGTGCATTAGATAGTGGTGCCTCTTTAGTTATTGCTGAAGCAGAAAATAATGCTGAATTTGTCAATCAGTTCGAACAAGATAGTCCTATTATTTGGATTAATCAGCTTAACAAACAACTGAGTTTATTGGCGGCCAATTACTACCAAGAACCTTCCAGATTATTAAAAGTTATTGGTGTAACTGGAACTAACGGAAAAACAAGTTGTAGCTATTTAATTACTAAAACATTACAAAAACTACATTTTGAATGCTTTTTATTAGGAACTTTGGGAGTCGGTCAAAGTAGCAATTTAGAAGATTGTAATAATACAACGGTTGATGCAATAACGATGCAGAGAGTGTTGGCTGAAGCCAATCAGGCTGGGGCTCAGTTTGCTTCGATGGAAGTTTCATCACATGGTCTTGATCAGGAAAGAGCTGGTGCCGTTTGTTTTAATACTGCCGTTTATACAAACTTAACCCGCGATCATTTAGATTATCATGAAACGATGGAAAATTATGGTGCCGCTAAGCGCAAATTATTTTTAAGTCCTGAACTTAAAAATGCTGTTATTAATATGGATGATCGTTTTGGCCGAAAACTAGCAAGTGATGAAGCCATAACAGCAATTAAATGGCTAGTGACTACTAAATTACCTACTTCTGGTTCAAATTTAAATCGTTGGGTTTGGGCTGAAGAAGTCGTTTACTCAATAGAAGGTATCCGAGCTAAAATTTATACACCTTGGGGAAGTGGTTTTCTTGATTCTCCATTGATTGGTCAGTTTAACTTATCAAATTTGTTATTGGTTATTGCTGCTTTGGGTGGCATTTTAAAAGACGTTAACCCGGTTTTAGAAGCATTAAAAAATGTACGTTCTGCGCCAGGTAGAATGGAAAAGTTTGGTAATGCAAAAACACCATTAGCTGTGGTCGACTATGCACATACCCCAGACGCTCTGGAGCAATCACTGATTGCTTTGAGAGAGCATTGTGTTGGACTTATTTGGTGTGTGTTTGGTTGTGGAGGTGACAGAGATATAGGAAAAAGAGCATTAATGGCTCGTGTTGCTGAAAAGCTCGCTAACCGTATAGTTGTAACAACAGATAATCCTAGAACTGAATCTGCAGAAAATATTAAACAAGATATTTTTGAAGGTTTTCGTAAGCCAGAAAAAGTCACTTATATTGAAGATAGAGAGTTGGCAATTACTGAAGCGATTAAAAAAGCAAAACCAGGAGATGCATTACTGATTGCCGGAAAAGGGCATGAAGATTACCAAATTATTGGCGCTGAAAAAACTTATCTGAGTGATTTAGAAATTACTCAGAAAGTTATAGAGGGGTATGAGTTGTGATTAAAACTAGCTTATCTGAATTAGCCCCTTATTTAAATGCGACGTTAATTGGAGATGATATTACTATTTCTCAAGTGTATACAGATACTCGCCAATATAGAGACGATAGCTTATTTGTTGCATTAAAAGGTCCCAATTTTGATGCCCATCAGTTTTTGCAAAAAGTTGTAAATCAAGGGGCTAAAGCTGCTGTTGTTGAAAAAAAATGTGATATCAAAATTCCACAACTAGTTGTCAAAGATACTCGGTTAGCGCTTGGTGACTTAGCTCGTTTTAACCGCGAAAAGACTAAACTTAAGTGTGTTGCTATTACTGGCAGCTCGGGCAAAACAACAGTTAAGGAAATGTTAGCAGCCATTTTGCAAAATATTGGCTCTACCCATGCGACCAAAGGTAATTTTAATAATGAAATTGGTGTGCCTCTAACGCTTTTAGATTTACAGGCTGGTCACCAGTTTGGCGTCATTGAACTTGGTGCTAATAAACCGGGTGAGATTGCTTATACGGCTTCAATAACACAAGCCGATGTAGCTGTCATTAACAATGTCGCAGCAGCACATATTGAAGGGTTTGGAGATTTACAAGGGGTTGCTCAAGCTAAAAGTGAGATTTATGGTGAACTGAAAGCTGATGGTATTGCGGTCATTAATAATGACGATGAGTTTGCCGATTTCTGGAAGAAAAGTATTGAAAATAAAATACTTACTTATTCTTGTTCTGGCTCTGCTGATGTTGTTGCAAACAATATTCAACTTCAAGCTAATCACTGTCCAAGCTTTGAATTAGAGTATAACGGTAAAAAATGTTTTGTTAAATTGCCTCTTGCCGGAATACATAATGTTAACAATGCACTTGCTGCCGCAACTTGTGCGATTGGTTTAGGCGTTAGCCTAAAAGATATTGAATTGGGTTTAACTCAGGCGCCATCGGTACAAGGGCGGTTAACGATTGTTCATTTGTTGAATGGTTGTTGTGTTATTGACGATAGCTATAATGCGAATTTAGATTCTATGAGAGCTGCTATTGAGTTGCTCAAAGGTTATGCCGGTATTCGCATACTGGTAATAGGAGATATGGCTGAACTTGGTGAACTGGGTCGTCAATGCCATGAAGAAATTGGTCGTTTAGCTAATCAAGCGAAGATTGATAAATTATTTTCTTTTGGTGTATTAACCAAATTTTCTAATACTTGTTTTAATGGAGAAAAACAGCATTTTTCAAATCAAGAAGAACTCATACAACAATTAAAACATGAGGCGAATGCACAAACGACAATTCTGGTTAAAGGATCGCGTAGTGCACATATGGAAAAAGTGGTCATAGCTCTGAAGGAACATTCTGAGAATGAGAGTTTCGCTTCCCATCGAGGAGGGCATTAATTATGTTACTTTGGTTAGCTGAATATTTAGAACAGTTTTATTCGGGATTTAATCTTTTCGGATATTTAACTATACGTAGTATTTTCGGGGTGCTGACATCATTATTAATTTGCCTTTTGCTTGGGCCATTTATGATTAGAAAGTTAGCTGTAAAACAAATTGGACAAACCGTAAGAGACGATGGACCACAAACTCATTTGAGTAAAGCGGGTACACCAACAATGGGAGGCGCATTAATATTAATCGCCATAGCAATCTCTACTCTTTTATGGTCAGACTTGAATAATCGCTACGTATGGGTTGTTTTATTAACCACACTGGGTTTCGGTATGGTTGGTTGGGTTGATGATTATCGAAAATTAGTGTTCAAGGATCCTAAAGGTTTAGCTTCTCGTTGGAAGTATTTTTGGCAATCAGTTATTGGTTTATTAGCTGCTGTGTATTTATATTTAAGTGTGCAAGTCGATGCCGAAACTATTTTGATTATTCCTTTTTTCAAAAATGTGGCGATCAATCTTGGGTTATTTTATATCTTATTAACTTATTTCGTGATTGTGGGTACAAGTAATGCGGTGAATTTAACTGATGGTCTTGATGGCTTGGCTATTTTGCCGACCGTTTTGGTCGCTGGAGCACTTGGATTAATCGCTTACTTAGCTGGAAATATTAATTTTTCTAGCTATCTATCAATTCCTTATATACCGAGCTCCGGGGAATTAGTTATTTTTTGTGGTGCAATTGCGGGTGCTGGATTGGGATTTTTATGGTTTAACACTTATCCTGCGCAGGTCTTTATGGGAGATGTTGGTGCGCTTGGTTTAGGCGCTGCTTTAGGTACGGTTGCGGTGATTGTTCGTCAAGAATTAGTGTTGTTTATTATGGGCGGCATATTTGTTATGGAAACAGTTTCCGTTATTTTGCAAGTTGCTTCTTTTAAATTAACTGGTCGTAGAATTTTTAATATGGCTCCACTCCATCATCATTATGAATTAAAGGGTTGGCCAGAGCCAAGAGTAATTGTTCGCTTTTGGATTATATCGGTGGTGCTGGTTTTAGTTGGGCTAGCAACATTAAAAATTCGTTAGGAAAATAAATGTTTAACAATGCGCAAAAAAAATTAATCTGTGTGTTTGGGCTAGGACAGTCTGGACTATCGGTTGCGCGTTATTTACAGCGAATTGAAAAAGACTTTGTTGTGGTTGACTCGCGTAGTAATCCGCCAGGTCAAAGCGAGTTAGATAATTTGTCTCATTGTAAAACTGTAATGTGCGGCAATATTGAGCAGGCGCTATTGAATAATTCTGAAATGATTGTGTTGAGCCCTGGCGTTTCACCCAATATTAAAATGATTAAAATAGCAAAAGAGTCCGGCGTTTCTATTATTGGTGATATAGAGCTTTTTGCACAAAATACTAATGGAAAAATTGTAGCGATTACTGGTTCTAATGGTAAGAGCACGGTAACTGATTTAACTTGTCAAATACTCAAAGCGGGAGGATATAACGCAGCTATTGGTGGAAACTTTGGTGTGCCTGCATTGGATTATTTGCCTGATGATAATGTCGATATTTATGTATTGGAGTTGTCTAGTTTTCAGTTAGATACGACTTATTCATTAAGACCTGACGTTGCTGTTGTTTTGAATGTTAGTGAAGATCATATGGATAGATACGAAAGTTTTACTGCTTATCGTTATTCTAAACTAGCGATTTACGAGAAAGCGGCTTGCTCTTTAGTCAATTTAGATGATCCTTTGACTCTACCTGAATCAATAGAATACACACACTCGTTTAGTTTAGAGAATAAAAAAGCTAACTTCTACTGGGATAAAGTAGATAATTCTTATCAATTATCTATGAATGGTCTACCAATATTAAAGGCTGATGAACTCTTGATTACGGGACTCCATAACTGGAGTAATTTATTAGCCTGTTTGGGATTAGTTACGGGGTTAGGTATTGAAATAACACCATCAATGATTAACAAGATTAAGCAATATAAAGGTTTACCTCATCGATATCAATTAGTATCAAAGAGTGAAAATATTGATTGGGTTAATGACTCTAAGGCAACTAATGTGGGCGCGACAAAAGCTGCTTTAAATAGTGTTGATAGAAACTATTATACAGAGGTTATTTTAATTGCTGGTGGAGAAGCGAAAGAGGCTGATTTATCACCACTGAAAACGGTATTTACTGAAAAAGTTTCACACTTTTTTCTAATGGGAAAAGATGCAAGAAAACTAGCTGGCTTAGTTGATGAAAGTAAAGTCACTTTTGTTAAAAATATGCAACAAGCGGTAAGGCAAGCAAAAGCAATAATAGAGGAAAAGTTTTTAACATCAGAAAAAACTTTAGTATTACTGTCTCCTGCTTGTGCCAGTTTAGATATGTTTAGAAATTTTGAAGAGCGTGGGCAAGAGTTTGTTGATGCAATCAAGGAGTGTGCATGAGTCAAAGTCAGCCTATTTGGTACGATAAAACTCTTTTAGTAACAGTATTGACTTTAGTTGCTATTGGTATGATTAGTGTTACTTCAAGTTCGCTTTATTATGCTGAGAATACTATGAATGGTAATGCTAACTATTTTGTTGTTCGCCATTTAGTTTATTTAGCAATTACATTGATTGGCGTTTGTTTTTTATTAACTCAGCCTATTGCTCGATGGCAACAATATGGACCTTATTTATTAATATTAGGTTTAGTACTGTTAGTTGCCGTGTTATTTATAGGGAGAACGGTTAATGGAAGTGTTAGAACATTTGCCATAGGTCCAATTACTATTCAGGTATCAGAAGCCGTTAAATTATTTGTGGTTGTTTATCTTGCTGGATATTTAGTGAGAAGGACTGATGAGTTGCAAACACAAATAAGAGGGTTTGCCAAACCTTTATTAGTATTAGCTTTAATCACAGGCTTACTATTATTAGAGCCTGATTTTGGAGCTTCGGTGGTTATTTTAGCAACTTCATTAGCGATGTTATTTTTAGGTGGTGCTCGATTGTGGCAATTTATTGGATTAACTGCAGCTGTCGGAGGAATTTTAGGTTTAATTGCGATTAGTCAACCTTATCGTTTGCAAAGGTTAATGACTTTTTTAGATCCTTGGGCTGATCCTTTTGGAAGTGGTTATCAATTAACGCAATCATTAATTGCATTTGGTCGAGGAAGTTTATGGGGACAAGGGTTAGGTAATAGCTTACAAAAATTATCTTATTTACCGGAAGCTCACACTGATTTTATCTTTGCCGTGTTTGCTGAGGAAATGGGGCTTATAGGTGTATTTGTTGTTTTTAGTTTGTTTTTTATATTTTTTTATCGAGCAATGAAAATTGGCCGTGAATCGTTAATGTTACAAAAACCTTATGCTGCTTATTTAGCTTATGGTATTGGATTTTGGTTGACCTTTCAGGCGTTAATTAATATGGGAGTTACTAGTGGAGCATTACCTACTAAAGGATTAACGCTTCCCTTTATTAGCTATGGTGGAAATAGTTTGATTTTTTGCGGTGCTGCAGTTGCCATTTTATTGCGTATTGATTTTGAAAATCGATTAACCAAAGAAGGTATTGACTTAGATAATAACTCAAAGCAAAAAGCAGGAGGGCAACCATGTCCTCAGTAAATAAAAATACAACAGCACTAATTATGGCGGGTGGTACTGGTGGTCATATTTTCCCTGGTATTGCTGTCGCTAATGCACTATTTGAAAAAGGCTGGGATATTTGCTGGCTTGGTTCAAGTGGTGGAATGGAAGAACAATTGGTTGCTAAGCATAATATAAAGATACGTTTAATTAGTATAAAAGGTTTAAGGGGTAAAGGAGTATTGGGCTGGTTAAAAGCACCTTTTAGTTTATCCAAAGCTGTTTATGAGGCGATTAAAGTGATTCGTCTTGAAAAACCTGATGTCGTTATTGGTTTCGGCGGGTTTGCTTCTGGTCCAGGTGGCGTTGCTGCATTTATGGCTGGCATTCCATTAATTGTACATGAGCAAAATGCCATTGCAGGATTAACCAATCGAATATTAGCGAAGTTATCAAAAAAAGTTTTTCAAGCATTTCCAGGAGCTTTTGTTCAATCAAATAAAGTGGAGACCGTTGGCAATCCAATTCGGGCGGAAATCAAAAAACTTAATATGAGTGGATTAAAAATAATTAATCATGAGGTGATTAATATATTGGTGATAGGAGGAAGCCGTGGAGCGCTTGCGCTGAATCGTCATTTACCTAAAGCATTTAAGCAACTTGTCACTAATGGTGAGATAAAAATAAAACATCAAGTTGGTCAAGGGCGACTTGAAGAAACAAAAAAGTTTTATCAACAAACAGGCATTATAGAAAATGAATATTGCCAGTTATTTGAATTTATTGATGATATGGCAGAAGCTTTTAATTGGGCTGATTTAGTGATCTGTAGAGCAGGTGCTTCTACAGTATCTGAAATTGCGGCTGTTGGTGTTGGTGCAATTTTTGTTCCTTATCCTTATGCCGTAGATGATCATCAAACCGCTAATGCTAATTGGCTTGTTCAGCAAAATGCTGCATTGTGTGTTGTTGAAAAGGATGTTTGTAATGAAAGTTTTTCGGCGCTTCTAACTCAATTAGTTAAAGTGCCTGAAAAGTTAAATGAAATGGCTGCAAATGCCAGAGAAGTAGCTTATTTGAACGCCGCAGAAACAGTGGCTGATTTTTGTGACGTTTTAAAGGTTAAAGCAGCATGAATAGAGTAGATAAAAGAGCGATTAATAATGCCGTTATTGATATTCCAGAGATGCGTCGAATACGTTGCATACATTTTGTCGGAATTGGCGGTGCTGGTATGTGCGGTATTGCTGAGGTATTAATTAATCAAGGATATTCTGTGACAGGATCAGATCCGTCAGATAATCATGTCACTAAAAGGCTTCAGTCTTTAGGGGCGGATATATTTCATCAGCATACCGCTAATAATGTCTTGGGAGCGGATGTTGTTGTCGCTAGTACGGCAATACCCAAAGACAACCCAGAATTAGAAGCTGCTCGTTCACGGCGTATCCCTATTGTGCCACGAGCAGAAATGCTCGCTGAGTTGATGCGTTTCCGTCATGGTGTTGCAGTTGCTGGTACTCATGGTAAAACAACAACAACCAGTTTATTAGCCACTATTTTCGGTGATGCAGGTTTAGATCCTACATTTGTGATTGGCGGTCTACTTAATCGTTTAGGCGCTAATGCCAGATTAGGCAAAAGTCGTTACTTTATTGCCGAGGCTGATGAGAGTGATGCTTCTTTTTTACACTTACAGCCAATGGTTTCTATTATCACTAATATCGATAAGGATCATATGGATACTTATGATGGTGATTTTGAAAAAGTTAAACAGACGTTTATTGAGTTTTTACATAATTTACCTTTTTATGGATTAGCTGTGTTGTGTGGTGATGATGAAGGGGTAAAGCAAATTATACCTTCGTTAATGAGACCTTATGTGACCTATGGTTTTTCTGAGGGAGTTGATTATCAAGCAGTTGATTTTCATCAAGAAGGTAGAGAAAGCTTTTATAAAATAAAGCGTAAAGGTAAACCTGGCTTGATTGATATTAAGTTAAATATGCCCGGTAAGCATAATGTCTTAAATTCATTGGCGGCATTTGCTGTCGCTAATGAAGATGGTGTTAGAGCGCCAGCGCTAGTTAAATCATTGTTAAGTTTTGGTGGTATAGGTCGCCGGTTTGAGTTTTGTGGTCAGTTTGAAACCAAAGCAGGCAAAGTGGAGCTTGTTGATGATTATGGACATCATCCTACAGAAGTACTGGCAACAATTAATGCTGTACGTGATGGGTGGAATAAAAAACGATTAGTAATGGTTTTTCAACCGCACCGCTATACAAGAACACGAGATCTATTTGAAGATTTTGCGTCTGTTTTATCTAGAGTTGATGTGCTCATTATGTTGAATGTTTATGCGGCAGGTGAAGCACCAATTGCAGGGGCCGATAGCCGATCATTATGCCGCTCAATTCGTCAACGTAGTCAAGTTGATCCAATCTTTGTTGAAGATCAAGCCGATCTTAGGAGGACTTTGGCAAGTGTTATTCAAGACGGAGACTTATTAGTAACACAAGGCGCGGGCAATATTGGTGGTATTGCTAAAGAATGGTCAAATAATCAATTATCGTTTATTGATGAATACATAGAAACCAACAAAAATTAATAGAGAGGAACCCGATAAAAGTGTTAACGATTTCAGCATCCAATAGAAAACCACAAGATTACGGAAAAGTTGCCGTACTTTTGGGTGGGCGCTCTGCCGAAAGAGAAATTTCTTTGCTTTCAGGTAATGCTATTTATAACGCATTGCAAGACGCTGGTGTTAATGTCGTTAAAGTTGATCCTGTTGATGGTTTATATGAGCAGCTTAACGGTCAACAAGTCGATAGAGCTTTTATTGCTCTTCATGGTCGTGATGGGGAAGATGGTGTTGTTCAAGGTTTTTTAAAATCCATTGGTATTCCTTACACTGGTTCTGGTGTGGCCTCTTCTGCAATTGCTATGAACAAGTTGTTTAGCAAACAACTTTGGCAACAAGTGGGAATTCCGACAGCTCAATTTAGGACTGTTAAAAAGAATCAACTATTTACTGATAATGATGCACGGGCATTATTCGCCGAGTTAGGGTCTATTTTGTTTGTTAAACCAATTAAAGAAGGTTCAAGTGTTGGGATGTCAAAAGTAGCAACATCTGCAGCACTGTTGAAAGCTATTCAGCTGGCCCATCAATTTGATAGCTGCGCCTTAATTGAGAGTTATATTACGGGTAAAGAATATACTGTTTCAATTTTAAATGGTGAAGCTTTGCCAAGTATTAGCATGCAAACTCCACGTGATTTTTATGACTATGAAGCAAAATATAAGTCAACTACTACGGAATATTTTTGTCCAAGCGGTTTAAATGAAATGGATGAAAAAATTATTTGTGGATTGGCGGTTAAGGCTTTTGGTGCATTAGGCTGTTCTGGGTGGGGGCGGGTTGATTTTATTAGAGATGGTGATGAGGGTGAGTTTTTAATTTTAGAAGCTAATACCGTGCCTGGCATGACTGAGTCTTCTTTAGTACCTAAAGCGGCAAATGCAAAAGGAATGAGTTTTCAACAATTAGTTCTCAATATTTTAGATACTAGTTTTGAGCACGAGGATTTTTCTGATGTCTAAAATGGCTGTTAGAAAAAAGACAAAATCTGAACGTAAAAAGTTTAGCTTTACACCCATTAAAGTTAATCATTCAATAGTGAGATTATTGGCTGTAACTTTATTATTATTCTCATTCGCTTTTGTTGGTTTTCAAGGACTGAAAAGTGTTAAGCATTTATGGCCAGTGAAAAAGATCTTATTACAAGGTGATATTGCTTATTTGGATCAATCTGTAATTGTCAACTTTGTGAATCAGTTGCCTAATAAAAGTATGTTGGCAATTGATTTAGAGGAAATTCAGAATCAAACTAAGAATATTGATTGGGTTAAAAATATTGAAGTGAGAAAAGTTTGGCCTGAACAGTTGGTATTTACCGTTGAAGAGCATCAACCTGTAGCTAGAGTAAATAAATATATTTTAACTCAACAAGGGACAAAAATTTACCAACAGGATGAGCTTGAAAAGTTTGAAGGATTACCCAAAATTGAAATTCAACATGATGAATTAAACGAACAGTCATATGCTTCAGTTTGGCAAGAGTTTAAACAAGTTAAAAGGCAGTTTGAATTACTGTCGTTGGAGTTATCTTCTTTAAGTATCGATCCAGTAAAAAATTGGCATTTACAATTTAATGATGGGTTAATACTTAATTTAGGCCGACGTGATCGAATGGCGAGAGTTGAACGTTTGGTTAAGATTTTTTCGACAATAGAAAATAAAAATAATATCAAGTTAATTGATTTACGTTACCACAATGGAATCGCAGTTGAGTGGTTTAAAGATGAAACAAAAGAGCGGTTAAACGGTTAATCCTTTTATAAGGAAAAGAGAGCCAATAGGTTATGTCAAAAACATTAGAAAAAAAATTGATTGTTGGTTTAGATATTGGGACTTCGAAAGTCGTTGCAATTGTTGGCGAAATTAGTCCAGAAGGTAGAACTGATATTATTGGTATTGGGAGTCATCCATCAAATGGTCTAAAAAAAGGTGTAGTTGTAAATATAGAGTCGACGGTACAGTCGATTCAAAGAGCTGTCGAAGAAGCTGAATTAATGGCTGGCTGTCAAATTCATTCTGTTTTTGCTGGAATTGCAGGTAGTCATATTCGGAGTTTGAACTCGCATGGGATAGTTGCAATTCGTGATAGTGAGGTGAATGCGGGAGATGTTGAACGAGTGATTGATGCAGCTAAGGCTGTTGCTATACCGGCCGATCAGAGAATACTTCATATTCTTCCACAAGAATTTATTATTGATAATCAAGAAGGTATTAGAGAGCCTGTTGGAATGTCTGGGGTTCGTCTTGAAGCAAAGGTTCACATGGTTACAGGAGCGGTGAGTGCCGCGCAGAATATAGTCAAATGTATAAGACGCTGTGGGCTTGAAGTTGACGATATTATTTTGGAACAGTTAGCGTCTTCTTATTCAGTGTTGACTGAAGATGAAAAAGAATTAGGGGTATGTATTGTTGATATTGGCGGTGGAACGACAGATATTGCGATTTTTACTGAAGGTGCAATTCGTCATACTGCAGTTATACCAATCGCGGGTGATCAAGTAACCAATGATATTGCAGTAGCTTTACGTACACCAACCCAACATGCAGAAGATATAAAGATTAAGTATGCCTGTGCATTAAGACAGTTAACTTCTTTGGAAGATACGATTGAAGTGCCGGGTGTTGGTGAAAGAGATTCAAGAAAGATGTCACGACAAACATTAGCTGAAGTTGTAGAACCAAGGTATGAAGAATTGTTTTCTTTAGTGCAAGCTGAGTTGCGTCGTAGTGGTTTTGAAGAAATTATTCCTGCTGGAATTGTTTTGACAGGAGGTTCATCAAAAATGGAAGGGCTAATTGAATTAGCCGAAGAAGTTTTTCATATGCCTGTTCGCCTTGGGATGCCTCAGGGAGTGTCTGGATTGGTTGATGTAGTACGCAATCCAATTCATGCCACAGGTGTTGGTTTGTTACTTTACGGCCAACAGCAAAATGTGCAGCGCAATGTTTATGATGAGCGAGAGTCTGGCTTTGGCGGGTTATTAAAGCGAATGAAACAATGGTTTAGCGGATTTTAGCTAAACATTAATCGATTTTTAAAGATGTTGATTGTTAAGTGTTAACAAAACGAAGGGGAAAATAACATGGCTAATATGTTTGAATTAGTTGATAACTGTCGCGAAAACGCGGTTATTAAGGTAATAGGAGTCGGTGGCGGTGGCGGTAATGCCGTTGAGCACATGCTAAAGGCAAATGTTGATGGGGTTGAATTTATTTGTGCAAATACAGATGCTCAAGCTCTTAATCGTTCACTTGCTAAAACGACTATCCAATTAGGAAGTTCTATCACTAAAGGGTTAGGAGCTGGTGCTAACCCTGAAGTAGGGCGTCAAGCTGCTATTGAAGATCGTGAGAGGATTTCAGAAATAATGGCTGATACCGATATGGTGTTCATTACCGCTGGTATGGGCGGGGGAACTGGAACTGGTGCTGCGCCTGTTATTGCAGAGATAGCAAAAGAGCTTGGCGTTTTAACTGTAGCGGTTGTTACTAAGCCATTCTTTTTTGAAATGAAAAAGCGTATGCAGGTGGCAGAGTCTGGCATTGAAGAGTTACGTCAACATGTAGACTCTCTGATTATTGTTCCTAATGATAAAGTTTTGAACGTTATGAAGGGGAAGAAGTTAACCGAAGCATTTCGTGCTGCCAACGATGTTTTACATGGTGCTGTGCAAGGCATTGCTGAATTAATGACTTGTCCAGGCTTAATCAATGTGGATTTTGCAGACGTGAGAACGGTAATGTCTGAAAAAGGTACTTCAATGATGGGGAATGGCATTGGCACTGGTGAAGATCGAGCTCGCCGTGCAGCAGAATTAGCTGTTTCTAGTCCATTGTTAGAGGATGTTGATTTAGCCGGTGCTAAAGGCATCTTGGTTAACATTACTTCTGGCGAGGATATGAGTATTGATGAATTTTCTGATGTTGGGAGTGTGGTACAAGATTTTGCGGCTGATGATGCGACTGTTGTTATTGGTACGGCAATTGACCCTGAACTAAATGATGAAATCAGAGTCACTGTAGTAGCAACAGGTATTGGACAGCATGTTAGTGCTCAAGCACCACAAGTAAAAGTTGATAATACTCGCAAAGCTGATGGTAGTAATAATTATCCTGAATTGGATAGGCCGACTATTTTGCGTCAGCAAGCGGCACAACCAAAACAAGCTGTTGGCAGTGATATGGATTATTTAGATATTCCAGCATTTTTGCGAAAACAAGCAGATTAGTCTATCTTGACTGTAAAATTTGACTTGGAAGTAGTGACGTTGTTATTCAATTAGTACTGAATATATTATTGCTAGTAAGTGATAGTGCTCAGCAGAGGTTCCCCTTCAATCTCTGCGAGTCCCTGTATTATTGGTAAAAATTAGTATAAAGAGTTTGTGAAACTCTACACGAGATTAGATAGCATTTTAGCAGGTGTAATTGACTGTTTTATGACAAAATGACACATTAATTAACGAAATTATTAGCTTTAGGTCAATAAATCGGCTGATTTTCGTGTTATGAAGTATCACTTTATGCTAATATGCGGCAAATTTCGAAATAACTCATCCGATGAGTATAAAAAGTGTTCAATGCTTTTGGGTTGAACATTACGTCAGTAACTAATTGGAGATCGATTCAATTATGATTAAACAACGTACACTAAAGACTGCAATTAGAGCAACAGGTGTTGGTTTACATACTGGGGATAAAGTTTACTTAACATTACGCCCCGCACCTGTTGATTCAGGAATTATCTTTCGTCGTGTGGATTTAGATCCCGTTGTTGAAATTTGTGCTGCACCTGAAAATGTTGGTGATACAACACTTTCAACGTGCTTAGTTAAGGATGGTGTTAGAATTTCAACAGTTGAGCATTTACTTGCGGCTATGGCTGGTCTAGGGATTGACAATGCTTATATCGATGTTTCCGCACCAGAAGTACCTATTATGGATGGTAGTGCTGGTCCATTTGTCTTCTTAATTCAATCGGCTGGTGTTGAAGAGCAAAATAAAGCTAAGCGATTTATTCGAATTAAAAAGCGGGTTGAAGTGGTTGAAGGCGATAAAAAAGCTATTTTTGAGCCTTTTGATGGTTTTAAAGTATCATTTGGTATCGATTTTGACCATCCTGTGTTCTCAACAAGTTCACAGCACTCTGAAATTGATTTTTCCGCAACTTCTTTTGTTAAGGAAGTGAGTAGAGCAAGAACGTTTGGTTTTATGAATGACATAGAGTTTTTGCGTTCTAAGAATTTAGTTCAGGGTGGTAGTATGGATAATGCCATCGTACTAGATGAATATAGGGTACTCAACGAAGATGGTCTTCGTTATGATGATGAGTTTGTAAAACACAAAATTTTAGACGCCATTGGTGATCTTTATTTATTAGGAAATAGCCTGGTTGGTGCGTTTTCTGGTATCAAGTCGGGACATGCGCTCAATAATAAGTTATTGAGAACATTAATGGCTGATAAAGAAGCCTGGGAAGTGGTGACTTTTGAAGATGCTGATGCTGCCCCTATTTCGTACATTATGAAACCAGGTTTAGCGGTATAAAAATCTTTCATTGAGTAAAAAACCGGGAATTTCCCGGTTTTTTTGTCTTTCTAGTATTAAAATTAAAGCTATATTTTTGTTATTAAGCAATAATTTGTTTAAAAACAAGATAATTAGGTGCTTATTCTAAAGAACTATCGAGGTTGGACGATAACCTCAATATTAGCTAGCCCAAAATAACCACTTTCTCGAAAATATGCTAATAAATCAGTTAGTTGGAAACGTAGCTTATTGGCCCATGCTGGGCTGGATGCGGCTATAACGAGCGTATTTTTGCGTAAGTTAATGACACGACAGTGCTTTGAAAGTGTTGCATTAAGTTTAGCTTCTAAGGTATTGTTTAGCGCCTGAATTTTGGCTAATCGGTCTAAAAGTGATTTTATCTCGTCTTTTGGGTCAGAGATTAGATTATTTATGTTGTGAGTAGAGGAGCGACTCATATCATTTATTTATAGTGACTAACAAGGTATTCACAGTATCTCACGAGGTTGTGAATTTTGCTAAATTAGATTATTAAAAGGATTCTAAGGGTTATCAATCCTGATTGGCAATGGTAATTATGAGATAGTTTTAATTTAATTGATTATTTAGAAAAGAGTTGTGCATGAGTATTACAATTTTACAACGTTCTCAGCAAGGTATGCGAAGTATAAAACTGCGTAATCGTTACCTATATAGTATCTTGGGATTAATATTATTTATGCCTGCTTTGGCGGGAGTTAGCGCTTACTTATATGCTATTAAGCAGTCTGAAATGGCTAATGTTGATCAAGTGACCATCGATAATTGGAAGCTAGAGTTAGCTAATCAATGGCATGAGCTAGAAATGGCTAAACAGTCCTCACAACAACAACTTAATGCTCTCACTGCAAAAATGGGTATGATGCAAGCTCACATCCGACGCTTAGACGCAGCAGGTGAAAGAATCGTTAATATTTCTGGGCTCGATGAAAAAGAATTTAATTTTAATGATGCGCCCGCAATTGGTGGTCCTGAAAGAGCTTCAGGAAGCCAAACCTATGATATCCCTCAACTTCTCGCATCTCTTAATGAAATTGATGAGCAGCTGGACTCCAGAGAACAACAGCTTAATGTTTTAGAGTCTTTATTGATGGATAAGCATATGGGGGTTGAACGTTATATTTCTGGCAGACCTGTTCGAAAAGGCTGGATGTCATCATTTTATGGCGAAAGAAATGATCCATTTACTGGTATACCAGCATGGCATGGAGGGATCGATTTTGCTGGTAAAGAGGGCGATAAAATATATGCTACAGCTGCGGGAGTCGTATCTTGGGTTGGTGATAGATATGGTTACGGCTTGTTGATTGAAATCAATCATGGTGATGGTTTAGTGACTCGATATGGACATAATAGTGAGGCACTGGTGAAAAAAGGAGATGTGATCACTAAAGGACAATCTATTGCTAAAATGGGTAATTCAGGGCGATCTACTGGTGCCCATGTCCACTATGAAGTTTTGAAACTTGGTAGAAATGTTAATCCTTTACCTTACGTAAATAGGAAGCCTAAAGGATAAAGAACTAATAGTTATTATAGGTTGACTGGGTGGACTCACTGTTTTACATTGAGAGCATGAAAGCAGAGACACAAAAGAATATTTTAGGTTTGAACCTCCTCCTCATTTAGTCATGGGGTTTTTGTGTTGCGAAGAATAAACAAGCCCCGTAGCAGATACTACGGGGTTTTTTTATGCCTATATAAATATTGAGATTTAAAGAAGACTTATGAATAAACATTTAACAACTCTATCAGCTTCACTCCTCTCACTCTTACTCTTAAGTAGGTGTGAGCGGGCTATTGTTTTTTAAAAGATAAATAATGAAAACTAAAAAACCCGCAAAATTTGCGGGTTTTTTTTGAGCGTATGAAAGGTATAACATAATGAAACAGCAACCAAATCAAATTTTGATTTTTGATACAACGTTACGGGATGGCGAGCAGTCACCTGGTGCTAGCATGACAATAGATGAAAAAGTAATGCTTGCTCATCAGTTAAAGCGTTTGGGCGTTAATATCATCGAAGCGGGGTTTCCTGTCATTTCTGAAGGAGACTTTGAGGCGGTTTCTCGTATCGCTAAATCTGTAAAAGGACCAATAATATGTGGTTTAGCTAGGTGTGTTGAAAAGGATATTACTGCTGCTGCTAAGGCGCTTGAAGAGGCTGAAAATAAAAGGATCCATATCTTTATTGCAACTAGCAAAATACATATGCAACACAAACTAAAGATGGAACCGGATGAGGTGATTCAGCGTGCAGTTGCTTCAGTTAAACAGGCTAAAATGCATTTCGATGATATAGAGTTTTCTGCTGAAGATGCTACAAGAAGTGATCCTGAGTTTTTAATTAAGATTTTCTCTGCTGTTATTGAGGCTGGTGTTACTACTATCAATGTGCCCGATACCGTTGGTTATACGATGCCAGATGAGTATGCCGAATTAATTAATCGCTTAAATCGGGAAGTTAAAGGTATTGAAAATGTTGTCATTAGTGTTCATTGCCATAACGATTTGGGAGTTGCTACAGCAAATAGTTTAGCCGCGATTAAAAATGGGGCTCGACAGGTGGAGTGTACGATTAATGGGATTGGTGAGCGCTCTGGAAATGCAGCCTTAGAAGAAATTGTTATGGGATTGAAAACGCGCCATGATTTGTATAAAGAATTTACGAGTATTGAAACTAAAGAGCTATTAAACTCTAGCCGCATGGTGTCCCAGATAACCAGTATTCAGGTTCAGTACAATAAAGCGATAGTTGGTAAAAATGCATTTGCTCATGAGTCAGGCATTCATCAACATGGTATTATTGCCAACCCCGAAACCTATGAAATTATGAGGCCGGAAGATGTTGGTTTTAATGGAAATGATATGGTGATCGGTAAGCACAGTGGAAAGCATGCGATTAAACAATGGTTAGTTAATAATAAAATAAAGTTAAGTGATAATGAAATTAGTCACTTATCACAGCAAGTAAAGAGTTTCTCTGATAGCAGAAAGGTTATTTCTGATGCAGATATTTTTAAAATATTGAGTAAAACGAACACAAATTACGCAAAAATTTAATAATTAAGGATTAAATTCATCATGGCTAAAACGCTTTTTGATAAAATTTGGGATTCACATATTGTGTCTCCCGAAAGTGAAGAGACTCCAGCAGTCATTTATATCGATACCCACTTTATTCACGAGGTTACTTCACCACAGGCATTTGACATGTTACGTGAAAGACAATTAAAAGTTCGTCGGCCAGATAGAACTTTTGCAACTATGGATCACTCAACGCCAACTACTCCTCCTAACGCTGATGGTGATTATCAATTTAATGGAGAGAAAGAAAGACTACAAGTGAAAAAGCTGAAATCTAATTGTGAAAACTTTGGAATTTCTCTATTTGAATTAGGGGACGATAGACAAGGCATTGTACATGTTGTGGGTCCAGAGCAGGGGATAACCCAGCCGGGAAAAACGATTGTATGTGGTGACAGTCACACCAGTACTCATGGGGCGTTTGGAGCATTTGCATTTGGTATTGGTACTAGTGAAGTTGGCTATACATTTGCCACTCAATGTTTGCCGCAAAGAAAGCCTAAATCAATGGGAATAAAAGTCGAAGGCAAGCTTAATGGTAATGTCTCTGCCAAAGATTTAATCTTAGCAATTATTGCAAAAATAGGCATTGGTGGAGCGACTGGCCATGTTATTGAATACTTTGGTGACTGCATTAGCGCTATGAATATGGATGAAAGAATGACTATTTGCAATATGTCTATTGAAGCTGGTGCTCGTGCAGGAATGATTGCGCCTGATGAAAAAACATTTGAGTATCTAAAAGGTAAGCCTTATGCACCAAAAGGTGAACACTGGGATCGAGCTATTGAAGATTGGTCTCAATTAATCACTGATAAAGATGCGCAATATGATCGGTTAGTTGTTATACAAGCAGAGCAAGTCAGACCAATGATTACTTTTGGTACTAACCCTGAAATGGCCATTCCGATTGATGGTATTATACCAGATGACACACCTCAGCAAGCGCTTGATTATATGGGGTTTAAAGCGAATCAAAAAATGATGGATAAAACTATCGATGTTGTTTTTATTGGTAGTTGTACTAACTCAAGAATTACAGACCTAAGAGCTGCGGCAGATGTTTTTAAAGGCAATAAGGTTGCTACGCACGTGAGAGCTTTGGTTGTACCCGGATCTCATTTGGTTAAAAAGCAAGCTGAAGCCGAAGGTTTAGATGAAATCTTTATTCAAGCAGGAGCTGAATGGAGGGAGCCTGGGTGCTCAATGTGTTTAGGTATGAATGGGGATATTATACAGCCCGGCCAAATTTGTGTGAGTACAAGTAACCGAAATTTTGAAGGTCGACAAGGTAAGGGGGGGCGTACATTGTTAGCAAGTCCTGCAACGGCTGCTGCATCGGCTGTATCAGGAAAAATTGTAGACACATTTCAAGTTCAGGAGATTGCATAGTGCAAGTTGTAAAACAAATAACGGGTATCGCTTCAGTGATTGATATTGAAAATATTGATACTGATCAAATTATTCCAGCAGAACATTTAAAAATAACAAACAAAACGGGTTTGGGTAAGCATTTATTTTCTAATTGGCGTTATAATTCTGATGGTAGTGAAGCTTCAAATTTTGTACTCAATATAGGCTCTAGCAGAAAAACTAAAATATTGATTACCGGTGATAATTTTGGATGTGGCTCATCAAGAGAGCATGCTCCTTGGGCGCTGATCGACTTTGGTATTCAAGTGGTTATTAGTTCTTCTATCGCTGATATTTTCCGTAATAATTCGGTTAAAAATGGGTTATTACCCATTGTTGTTAATAAAGAATCACATGAGCTTTTATTAAAACAAAATGCCAAAGAAATTTCTGTTGATATTGAAAATCAAAAAATTATTGCTGATGAAAAAGAAATTAATTTTGAGTTAGAAGCATTTACTCGATACTGTTTTTTGAATGGTATGGATCAACTGGATTTTATTATTAGTCAAGAAGCTAGAATAGCGGCGTTTGAAAAAGAGCAAGTGAGGTATGAATAAATGAGTACAAATATTGTTTGTTTACCTGGTGATGGTATTGGTCCAGAAGTAACTCAATCGGTTATTCAGGTTCTTGAAGCCGTTGCTGCAAAATATCAGCGAAGTTTTAATATTGAAAAACATCTAATTGGTGGAGCTGCTATTGATGTGCACAATAATCCTTTGCCACAAAAGACTATTGATGCATGTTTAAAAGCCGATGCTGTTTTTCTAGGTGCGATTGGTGGACCTAAATGGGATAACCCAAACGCAAAAGTAAGACCTGAACAAGGATTATTAAAATTAAGAAGTGAATTAGGTGTTTTTTCTAATATTCGTCCTTTAACTGTTTTTCCAAATTTAATTGATGCATCACCATTAAAAGCTGAAATTTTAAAAGGGGTTGATTTTATTGTAGTAAGGGAATTAACTGGCGGAATTTATTTTGGTGAAAAAAAGCGGGGTGAAGATTTTGCAACCGATGAATGTCGTTATACAGTACAAGAAGTCGAGAGAATAACTAAAGTCGCTTGCGAGTTAGCGATGCAAAGAAGTAAAAAATTGACTTCTGTCGATAAAGCCAATGTATTAGAAACCTCTCGCTTGTGGAGAGATGTTGTTACTCAGTTTGTTGCGGCTAATTATCCTGAGATTGATGTCGAACATCAATTAGTTGATTCTTGCGCAATGAAATTAATTCAAAACCCAGCTCATTTTGATGTGGTGTTAACCGAGAATATGTTTGGCGATATCTTATCTGATGAGGCGAGTGTTTTAGCTGGTTCTATGGGATTGCTTGCTTCTTCTTCTTTAGGTGATGCTTGTGGTTTGTTTGAGCCCATCCATGGTTCTGCACCAGATATTGCAGGTAAAGGTATTGCTAACCCTTATGCTTCGATTTTAAGTGCTGCAATGATGCTACGATGGTTAAACCTGATTACTGAAGCCGATGCTATTGAAGGAGCTGTTAAACAAGCCATTGAGAATGGTGTTTTAACGTGTGATTTAAAACCTGATAGCCAGATATCTACTCAAGATGCAACCTTAGCTGTAATCGAATATCTCAATTAGTTCTATTTCTTTAGATTTCTTGTTGTTAGTTTTGTGTAAATACTAACAACAAGGAAGCATTATTACATCGAGTTGAAAAAGACTCAGCACGACCTTTTATTTTTTATAACAATTAATAATATTACTCATAATTTTGAGAAGCATGTTTTCATACGAAACTTATTTTGCTTGTATTACTGAAATTTTTTTTTAAGGTTGCTTAGTAGCAAAATTGTGTTATGGACATAGTTGAATTGCATGCTATTATTTGATCTGACATAAAAGTTTAAATTTTAATGTTATCTTTTTGTTGAATCTCTATTAGAGTTTTATTGTCTCTCCAAATAGAGAACTGTTTCTCATTATTGTTTTTTGAGATTTGTTGAATCGTTTTACCAGGCGATGATTTAATAAATCCATAATATTTTTGTGCTTTAATTTACTGTGTCTGATTATGGAAGCATACGAGTTTTAGTTTGATGAGTTTTATATTTAACTAAACTTTTAATTTTCTCCAAATAATCCACCGTTGGAAGAACACATGAAGCTCATAGCAAAACGCTTGGAATTATGTAGTCAGGGGTATGTAACGTGTTAGGTTTTATAAGTAATTTCTTTAAGAGTAGAAACGAAAAAGAAATACAAATTAGTCAACCTGTACCAGAAAGGTCTAAGAATAATCAGTTTTCTATTAATTATGATCCCAATCTCATCGATGAGTTGGAGTCTGATCATGAAAAACTGGTTAAGCTTTATGGGCGAATCTGGGCCGAATTTGAACAAGCTAATTACGGCAAAGTTGTCACGTTAATTAACCAGTTCAAAGGTGATTTTCAAGCTCATTTATTAACAGAGAACGTTAAGTTTTATGTTTACCTAGAGCAATCATTAGCTGATGATCCGCATAACTTGAAAATTGTTAAAGAATTTAGAACTGATATGAATGAAATTGCTAACGCTGCAATTAGATTTTGTAAAAGTTATCAAGGTAAATTCTCTCCGGAAATGGTGCAAAAATTTAAATCAGATTATACAACTGTCGGAGAAGTGCTTACTCGTCGGGTTAGTCTCGAGGAAAAATCACTATATATTCTCTATAGACCACGTTAACAAAAATTTAACGGGTGAGAAGTAGGTGAGTAGTTACTTAAGAAGCCCTCTAAATAAACCTTTTAACGAGGATGCAACCCGGTTGCCTATTGTAATAATAGGCAACGGTCCGGTGGGCATAAAAGCAGCCAATTTAACTTTAGAAAGCACTAACCACCTTGATGTTATCATTTTTGGTGAAGAAAAAAGTAAGCCTTACAACCGGGTTCAGCTGTCATTATTTCTTGCTGGTAAGGTGACTGAAGCTCAATTAGATAACTCAATTGACTCATACGAGAATAATCGTATTACTGAGTATTTGGGGCGCCGGGTTATTAATGTTGATCGAGTGAATAAAACTGTCACCGATGATTCTGGAACAACTACTCGATATTCAAAGTTAATACTTGCCCTTGGCGCTCTTCCTACTGTCCCCAAACTTAAAAATACACATCTACAAGGTGTTCATCAATTTAGAACAATTGATGGGACTAATGAATTATTAAAAAGCAAAAAGAATTGCAAGAACATTTATATAGTAGGTAGTGGTCCGCTAGGGTTAGAAACTGCTTTTGCAATGAAACAGCCTAACAATAATGTCACACTGCAAGTTAGAAATCAGTTGCTCGGTAATTATTTTAATGATGATGCGCAACAAGTATTAATTGATTATATTGCTGCATCTGGTATAAAAACTTCGTTTCGCAACTCAATCAAGAAAATTATTGGAACAGATTCGGTTACTGCAATCGAAACAGAAAATGGTGAAGAAGTCGAATGTGATTGTTTAATCTTTTGTACAGGTATAGCCCCCAATATTTCACTCGCAAAAAAAATAGGCTTAGAAACTAGTCATGGAATAATTGTTGATAAGTACACTCGTACAAGTGATGAATCAATCTATGCAATTGGTGATTGCAGTGAGTTTAGAGAAAAAACATTTGGTGTCGTTTCTCCTGGATTTAAACAAGCTAAATCATGTGTTGAACATATCTCTGGACATTTACACGAATTTCAAGAAGAGTTACCGCACGTTCAAGTTAAGTTTAATGATTATACAACGGCTTACTATGGAGAGATGGATGTTAATAATGGAGAGTTCTACAGCTATACGAACCGTCTTAAAGGTATTTATCGCAAGTTGATACTCAAAGATAATCGACTGGTAGGTGTTATATTAATTGGTAATTGGGAAGAAGAAAGTGAAATTAAAATTGCGGTTAATGAAAATAGAAAGTTTCGAACCAAAGCATTAGTTAACTTTGAAGAAACAGGCTTATTAATTAATAAACCCCAAGAGCTTCAAGTTAAAAATCTGCCAGAAGATTATGTGGTATGTTTATGTCAAAATATCACAAAAGGCGAGCTAAGTAATGCAATGAAGTCTGGTTGTCGTACTATTGAAACGCTTGGAGAGAGTACAAAAGCTGGAACTGTGTGTGGTTCGTGCAAACCTCTTTTAGCGAATCTTTTAGATAAACCAGCACCAAATTTGGTGATGCGTCATCAAAAAGAAATATTTATTGCCTCGATCACTTCTATTGTATTAATACTGCTTACTGTTTTCTTTGAACCTTTATCTGTTACACAAAGTGTGCAAATGAAGTGGCATTTAGAAAAGCTTTGGTTTGATAGTTTTTGGAAGCAAGTCAGTGGTTTTACTTTATTAGGGCTATGTTTAATCGCATGTGCACTAGTTTTAAGAAAACGACTGAAAAAATTTAATTTTGGCCATGTTGATTCTTGGCGTTATGCTCATTCTATAATTGGAATTGTTGCATTGTTTGTTTTAATGATACATACCGGTATAAGAATGGGGTCAAACCTTAATTTAATACTGATGAGTGTCTTTTTGGCTGCAACTATGACTGGATCGCTAGTGGGGGTTTTTATGTCTAAAAATCATCACTGGAGCGATCATAAGTTGAGACAGCATCGTTTTTGGTGGTCTCGCGTCCATTACACTTTACTTTGGATGCTGTTACCTTTACTTATTTTTCATATACTTTCTGCATACTATTTTTAAGCATGACAAATAATAATAATAAAAAAGCGATTGGTATTTTACCAATAGGCTTAGGGTTAACTGTTATCATTGGAGCTATTTTAGGATTTAACCTTCTAAAAGGAGATAAATCTTTTTTTTTGTCAGGTGATACAACGCATGGCCATTATCAAATGGAATTAAAATGCAACGCTTGTCATAGTTCAGCTTTTTCTGGCCCTGACGCCATGCAAGAAGCCTGTGAATCTTGTCATGCTGATGAGTTAGATAAAGTTAATGATAGTCACCCAAAGTCGGTATTCGCTGATCCTAGAAATGCAGAATTGTTAAGTCAGTTAGATGCTCGTTTTTGTGTTACTTGTCATCGAGAACATAAACCCGAAATAACAAGAAGCTATGGTGTTACATTAGCTGAGGATTTTTGCTTTCACTGTCACCAAGATGTTGGAGAAAATAGGCCTAGTCATAAAGATTTCAAATATGATACTTGTGCATCATCGGGTTGCCATAATTTTCATGATAATAGTATGCTCTATGAAAAATTTATTAGCAAACATATTGATGAACCAATTAATAAAAAGAAACAGTTGAACCCTAAGCGTACAGGTTTAAAACGTTGGTTGAAGAAGAATAAACTTAAAAAGTTACCGGATGCTATGGAAGCCGATATTACCAATTTTTATGATGGTGGGAAATTAATTAATAAAGAAATTACTGAGCAAGCCTCTGCTAGTTGGCATAATAGTGTTCACTCGAAAGTGAATGCTAATTGTAGTAGTTGTCATGCTAAAAGTGAAAAGCCACATGGTGGTTTAGTTAAAATAGAAAGCATTGAGAAACAATGTGCATCGTGTCACAAAAAACAACAAGAATCTTTTTTTCAAGGTAAACATGGTATGCGTTTATCGTTAGATTTATCTAGAATGACTACAAGTGACGCGCGATTAAAAATGACTAGCAGTGATACAAAATTATTAAGTTGTGTCAGTTGTCATAATCCACATGAACTAGATATAAAAAAAGCGGCTGTTGAATCTTGTTTAGGATGCCATCAAGATGAACACTCTATTAATTATAAACGGTCGAAACATTTTGAATTATGGGAAAAAGAATTGTTAGGAGAAGTTAAAGTTAATAGTGGTGTTAGTTGTGCAACTTGTCATTTGCCTAGAATAAAAAAAGGGCGTAGAGTGACTGTTGAACATAATCAAAATTTAAACCTTCGACCCAATACAAAAATGTTAAGAAAGGTTTGTATGAATTGTCATGGCATGGAATTTTCTGTATCTTCATTATCAAATAAAGAATTAATAAAAAATAATTTTAATAAAGCGCCTAAGGTTGGGCATCAATCTTTTGAACTTGTAAAGAAACGAATAAAACAAAAGAAAAAATCAAAGCAAAACTAGGAGAAAAAAATGAAGGTTAGTAATAAAAAAAATTGGATAATTCAGATGGGAATCATCACGACTTTAGTGGCTGCTCCTTTGGTTAACGCATCAGAAGTGAATGTAAAAAAAATGGCTGATGCTATTTTTTCTGTTATAGAAGCTGATCGCGCTATTTATACTCAAAAAGTTGTTCAACGGTTACAAAACGAAGAGGATGTGATTGCTGCAGATGAACACTGGAAGGAAGAAAGTGCACTCCCATTACCGGCTCAAATGTTGCGTATGGGAGCTGAAAGAGTTAGTGAAAAAAAATCTGGTTTTAGTTATGCGCTTCTTTCTTCATGGGCTATTAATAAACAAAATTCACCTAAAACAGCTTTAGAAAAAAAAGCGATGAAAGCAATCGAAAAAGATAAGAAAAACTATTATGGTGAAGAGGTTCTTGGCAAAAAGAAATATTTTACTGCTGTGTATCCTGACATAGCTGTTTCAAAAGCTTGCGTTAACTGCCATAATGATCATATCGATAGTCCTAAGAAAGACTTTAAGATTGGTGATACTATGGGTGGCTTAGTAATAAGAATTCCAATCGAAGACTAATTTTTTCAGGTGCACATAATTGATTGTGCACCTGGCTGCATTTATCCGTATTATTTTTTAAGTTCATCTCTTAGAAATATCAGTTCGTTTTCTGTACTTGTTTTTTTGTCAAAGTAATAACCATCTAAATTGAAATCCTTAAGAGCAGCGGGCGTGTCGAGCTGATTTTGTATAATAAAACGACTCATTAATCCTCTTGCACGCTTTGCAAAAAAGCTAATCATTTTAAATTGGCCATTTTTATAATCTTTAAATGTTGGCGTGATAATTCGTTGTGTCAACTCTTTGCTTTTTACGGCTTTAAAATATTCATTAGAAGCTAAATTGACTAATATCGGTTGTTGGTGCTTGCTGAGTTCTTTTTGAATAAATTGGTTTAATTGGTTATCCCAAAAGGCATAAAGGTTTTTTCCTGCATTATTTTCAAACTTTGTTCCCATTTCTAAGCGATAGGCTTGAATTAAATCTAGTGGTCTTAATACTCCATAAAGACCAGATAAAATACGAAGATGTTTTTGAGCATATTTAAAATCGCCTGCGTTGAATGTATTTGCGTCAAGTCCCTGATATACATCGCCTTTGAATGCCAGTATTGCCTGGCGAGCATTGTCTAAAGTGAAGGGCGGAGAAAAATCTTGAAAGCGATCAAAGTTGAGAACAGCAAGCTTATCACTTAACTTCATTAGACTAGCAATATCTTGAGGGGCAAGTTTTTTTAGTTGTTTAATGAGTTGCTCAGATTGCGCTAAAAACTGAGGTTGTGATTTTTGCTTTGTTGCTAAAGGCCCTTCGAAGTCTAAGCTTTTAGCTGGAGAAATAACAGTAATCATAGGGTTAGGCTATTTGTTGGATGGTAAGTGTAAGAATATCAAATTTAATTTATAGTTGCTTAAAGTATTTATTATAACTTAATAGTAAAAGACTATTAGATGTTAACAGGAAAGCTTTTTAATAAATCAGCAATACCTTTGTTTAATAGTTGTTGGCTTTCATTGAAGTCGGATATTTTTCTTATCGCTGTAATTCTAAAAACAGGTTTACTGGTATTGGTATCAATAATGTTGAGGATCAACATTGCATACTCTTTTGTTTGAGGAAGAAAGTGCTCAATATTACTGTTTTGCCCCTCAACAGATTCAAGTGACAGGCTTTCTTCTTTTCTTGAACCTAATATATATTGGACTTCAAGATCTGGCTCAAGTGATTTTAACTCTAGTCCTTTGGCGTTCAAAGCGGTAATTAAAGCACTGTTAATTCGTTTTTGAATATTGGGGTTTTTGGTTCTCATTGTTAACGGTGAAATACTAAAAGTATGATAATGATCGAATGGTGCCTCATTATTAATGACAAATTCCCCTGGCTTTTTGCTGTGATCAGATTTATCTCCATCTTCTAGTCTAAAACGTAAAGCTAGATTGTTAGCTGAGTCTGCCTTACGCAAAGCTTCATCGCGAGAAATGCTGTCGGATTTAACCAGTTGATAAAGTGAATCATCAAAGGTTTGATTGATACGGCCTTTTGAACGAATCATTGCTTCTTTTATGTCATCTATACGACCTTTTTCAATTAGTTTACGTATAAAGGGAGTATTAATCATTAGCTCAACAGCTGCGACTCTCTTCTTTTTAAGCCCAATACATAACCTTTGCGCTACAATTGCGTTTAAGTTAAGTGCCAGATCTTGCAAAACAATTTTATTGGCTTCTTCTGGAAAAAAATTAACGATTCTTTCAAGCGCTAAGTTAGCGTTATTAGCGTGCATAGTAGCCAAACACAGGTGGCCTGTTTCAGAATAAGTAATGGCTTGTTTCATTGTTTCTTTATCGCGTATTTCACCAATCAGTATGACATCTGGGGCTTCTCTCATGGCATTTTTTAAGGCTATTTCGAAAGATTCGGTATCAACCCCAACTTCTCTTTGGTTAACTAATGATTGTTTGTTGGTATAAATGAACTCAATGGGATCTTCAATGGTTAAAATATGACCTGTCTGGTTGGCGTTGCGATAGTCTATCATAGAGGCCAAGGTGGTTGATTTACCTGTACCTGTTGCACCGACTAGCAAGATTAACCCGCGTTCTTTGCATATTAACTCTTTCAATATCTGAGGTAGGCCAAGTTCTTCAATACTAGGGATTTGTTTTTTGATATAACGGATCACCATGGCTGGCTCACCACATTGTTGGAACACATTAACGCGAAAACGACCAATACGCTCCAATTTCATAGCAATATTTAATTCATGGCTTTGTTTAAACTCGGCAATATCTTTTTCATTGAGTATTGAAAAAATGAGTTGATGATTTTCTTCGCTAGTTAACCGCTGATCTTTGATAGGCTTTATTTTGCCTTCTATCTTTATTAATGGTGGAGAATCAACGCTAATAAATAGATCTGAAGCTTGATTAACTACCATAGAGCCTAATAGCTCAAACATATCCATTTTAACTCTCCTTAAGTACGGTTATTTGTAGCTAATTTTTAGTATGTTATTACTTTGTAAAAATAATACATCTGCGGGTGCCTTGAGGGTAGTTGAGCAGCGTATCAATTATTGCTAGAATCTCTAAATGGGATTTTATTAAGCGAGCTGATATTAAAGTAGCTCGTATGATTTGATATCCCTTATGGAGCAAACTATATTAATAATAGGTTACTGCTGGCTTATGCGCTATTTCGGCTGACAGTAAATTAAGCAAATTTTGGAATAGGAACAAGCGAGTGATAAATAAACAAATTATCGCTGAAACGCTACGTGAACTATTACCGTCTAAAGCAGAAGTTGAGTTTGATTTAGAAAGAGATGACTTTTTTGCTAGTTTTTGTTGGTTATTGCACAGCGATCCTCAGCGGCCTTTTAAGCGCTCAAAGAAAGTGCACTTTATTGTGACACGTAAAGCACTTGACGATTTTAGAGAAATTGGTAATAAATGTGAGGCTAAGGTTTTAATTAATCTTGAAGCCTATATTAACCATCAACTAGAGCTTTTTTTACCTGAACACGATACACCCGAAGGAAGCCCCGTGCCGATTGAAAAGTGGGAAGTTGATTCCTTATTATTTCTTGAATCTTTGGAAAATTTAAAAGGCATTAAGCGTCGAATGTTTTAAAATAAGACTGATTAAGTTTTAATATTTAAAAATAGGTTATTTATGGCGCTTATCTGTTTTAGTCACGGTAAAGAAAGTGGACCCAATGCGACAAAAATCGTTGCACTTCGTGAAGTTGCCCGTCGGGCTGGCCATGAGGGCGTCAGTGTCGATTATCGGGGCATTGAGTCTGTAGAAAGCAGAATTTCAAAGCTACTTAGTGTTTTAGAAAATAATAAAACAACAACAATTCTGGTAGGGTCTAGTATGGGGGCATATGTGAGCTTGCTCGCCGCTAATCAGGTTAAGCCAAAAGGTCTTTTTTTATTGGCTCCAGCTGTCTACTTACCTGGTTATGACAATATTAGTGCTCCACCCGAAAACTGCTTAACTCAAGTGTTTCATGGCTGGCATGATGATATCGTGCCTGTTGAAAACTGTATAAAATATGCTCAAAAATACGCCTTGGAGCTAACATTATTGGATGATGATCACCGGCTGCAAAACTCTATTCAATTGCTAGAGAAAAACTTTTTTCAGTTTATTCAAAGGATAACATCGGCTCAAGAACGATAAAGGTTTAACCGTTGTTAAAATGAAAAATGTCTGCTTACTTCGATAACTAAAAGCTATTGAAACCTGTTTTAAACCTGTTGGTATGCTGAATTGATCTATCCTAAATATTCACAAATGTTTAAAAGTATCGCATTAACCTTTATAGTATAGCGTTATAGACGTCTAAACGGTTATGGAGTTAATAATTTATGCCATTGGTAGCTTTTTCTGACTTACCGACATTTCAGCGATTACTTGAAGAGCGGCATGATGTGCTGCCTATTCATAAGGCGACACAGCAGGATATTCGCGAGCTACATATTGGTTTGCTTAACATGATGCCTGATGCAACCTTACAAGCTACTGAGCGGCAGTTTATGCGCCTTGTTGGTGATTGTAATCAAATCGTTCAGATATATGTGCATGTTTTTAGTTTACCATCAATAAAACGTTCGAAAGAAGCACAAGATTGGATTGATCGCTATTACGAAGACTTTGAGTCAATTAAAGCGCATGGATTAGATGCGCTAATAATTTCAGGAGCTAACCCTGTTACAAGGCATCTTGAGCAAGAGTCTTTCTGGCCAATGCTCACAGAGGTGATTGACTGGGCAAAAGATAATGTAACTTCAACACTATGTGCGTGTTTGGCGACCCATGCAGTTGTGCAGTATTTGTACGATATCCATCGACGGCCACTCGAACAAAAAAAATGGGGGGTTTATGTGCACCGTTTAAGCAAGGTTGATCATCCGCTTACTCGTCACATGAATACCCGCTTTGATGTGCCGCATTCTCGTTTTAACCAAATTACCAGTGAGCAATTGAAAGAGAAAGGCTTAATCTCTCTGGCAGAAAGTGATGAAGCAGGCGTGCATTTAGCAGTAAGCCCAGATGGTATTCGTTTAGTATTTTTTCAGGGGCATCCTGAGTATGATGATTTGAGCTTATTAAAGGAATATAAAAGGGAGATTGATCGCTGGTTTAACAGCGAAAGAGAAGACTATCCTCCTTATCCTGAACATTATTTTTCAACCAATGTCATTGAGTGTTTGTCTAAATATCAAGTAGAAATGCAGGTTGCAAAAGAAAAACAGTTACCACAACCCAAGTGGCCAGAAGAATGGTTGTGTGATTACTTGGATAACACCTGGAGAGATACAGCTTTGTCTTTGTTTAATAATTGGTTAGGTCTGGTTTATCAATTAACCAATAAAAAACTTGGTATTCCATTTATGGAAGGTGTTGATCCTGAGAACCCTTTAGCGTCTCTAAGTTAAATCTTCCATTCTTGAGGCGGTTATTGAGTTGAAAGTCTTCAAAATAGTTTCATTCATTAGAATGCTTGCGACATCACTGAGTTTGTCTTAACCTTATATAGCTAAATCACTATCAATTGTCACAATAAAAGCAGTTATTTTTGCCGCTCTTTTCGCTGTCTGACTTGTCCGTAGAGCGGCTATGCACTGCGCCAGACGCCTTAATAGTGACAAAAATCCCTGACTTTTCTCTATGCCAATTGATAGTGATTTAGCTATAGTTAATTCTACTGAAACTTTCATCTAACGAATATAGGTATAGTTACTGACATTATATTGGTTAGAGTTATCGAAGGAGTGTGTTATGAATAAACAACAGATGTTGGATATTTTATTAGAATTGAAAAATGAACTTGATTCCAGCTCACCTATTGATAACCATCAACGACAAACGACCGAAGCGTTAATTGATGAAATCAACCATAAAATCAACGCGCCAGAAGCTAATATGGCAAGTGAGCAGTATTTAATCGAGCGCTTAAAGTCTGAAATTGAAGTTATACAAGCTAATCATCCACAGCTCACTGATCTAATAGGGCGTTTATCTGATTTACTGGCTCGAATAGGTATTTAAGCTAATTATCGTTTAACTATTCGTATTAATTATAAAAAACATACTTTTTCAATACTATTAATTCTTTTTTATATCGAGTTGATCTTTTGAGTATTTTATAGATTGAGATGCGGTTAACAAAACCAGTTTTTTTACTCTTAAAATTTATGGGTATTAATAACAATTGAATAGTCTAACTTGAGCAAAAATTGATTTTTACTTACAATCCCCGTCAGAGATTTCTCACATTAATAGAGCGAAATGTCGTAAATATTAATAGCCAATTATGGTGTAACATGCCCACATTGGATTGGAGAAAGAAAATTAATAATTAGTTTTGAGTATTACCATGAGAAAAGATGACTTTTCTAATAAAGAATATAATCGTACTGAAAGAGTTTATCAGGAAGGTGCGGGTTGGTTTTTTTATATACGACAAGGTGCTGTATTTGGGCCATATGAATCTAAACAAAATGCTCAAAAAGGCGTAGAAAGCTTTGTTACCATACTTAAACAACAAAATGCAGGGTAAAACACCTCTTAAAGTTTCACTCAGTTGTCTTTTCTGAAAGGTTTAATTCTTTTTTGACTAGCTCATAACTTGCTTTATCAAACCAGTTTTGAACAACTTTCTTTTCTCTGATTTCGCTTTCTATTTCACCAATCAAGTTTTTCGCATCCTTGATTTTATTTTGCTTAACTAGCAAGTTTAATAATGGAACTGCTACACGCAGAGTATTTATATGACTAGTTCCTTGAATTGTCTTAAGGCCATTGTAAGACTGTCTGGCATATTGCTCTGCTAAGTCATAGTTTTTTAAACGGTTATACTGCCACGAAATATTTGATAAGGTTGTTAAGGTATAATGATTGTTTTCACCAAATATTTTTAGTTGTATTTTATGATTCTTGTGAAATAGCATTAAAGATTTATCGTGTTGTTTAAATTCGCCGTACATTGTTGCTAAATTATTACGAGCATGACTGGTTTCTTCATGTTCTTCCCCTAAAACTTCCGTTCTGATCTCAAGTAATTCTTCCATCATGCTAAGTGATTTTTGACTAGCTTTATCATCATTGTTATCTAAGGCAATATAATAATTATTGGTTGCAACATTATTAATTAATGTCATTGTAAGGCGATGCCGTTGGCCAAGGTGTTTTTTCGCTAGTAGTAATGCGGGTTCAAAAATATTAAGTGCCTTTTCAAGTTGGTATTGATTACCAAAAGCCTCTCCAATTAAGTTAGTAACGGTTAACGTTTTGAAGTGATTAGGTCCCAAATTTTGTTGGTAAATTGCTAAAGCCTGGTTTAATAAGGTTTCAGCTTTTTTATAGTCTCCAAGCCCTATTCTTGATTGACCAAAAGTTGTTAGAAGGCTAGCTTGAATAATTGGTTTTTCTGAAAATGTTTCTTGAATATTTTGTTCTGCTGTATCTAAAATATCAATGACTTTAACTTGCATTCCTTTTTTTCTTGGATCAACAGAAGAGAACATTTCGATAAGGTAATTATTGATAACTTGAGTTTTTTCTGATTCAAACTGTGCGCTCAAGCGTGCTTTTTTTTCTTTCAACATGGCATTGGTTGTTAAGAATATCGCTGCAACTAGTCCAATAAAAAACAGACTTGCTAATGCTGTAGGTAAACTATTTCTTCGAATAAACTTTTTGAATTTGTATATTGGTTTTTGTGACATTGCTTGTACTGGAGATAAGGATAGATATCGGTTGATGTCGTCTGCCAACTGGGCCGCAGATTGATAGCGCATGTTAGCTTCAAAACTCATTGATTTGGTTATAATTGCATCAATTTCACCTTTTAACATTTTCAATAGTTTTGAAGGTGATAGTTGGCGTGTAGTCGATATTTTTTGTTGATTACAGCTCAGAGAAAAAATTTCACTTGGTAACTGAATATTACTTTTTGCTTCAATCAAATTTGAGTAATTGAAACTATCTATTTTATAAGGAGTAGTGCCCGATAAAAGTTGATAAAGCAGTACACCAAGTGAGTAAACATCGCTACGCGTATCAATTTTATCGGGATGTGTGATTTGTTCTGGGCTCATATAAATCGGCGTACCAACCCTGGCATAGCTATCTTGAGCTGTATTCTGCGGAACGGTATCTGTCAGCTTACTAGTGTCTACTGCTTTTTCTAGATTTTTTATTGTAGAACCATCATCAGTAGGCTTGGGTTGTAAATTATTTTGGGCAATACCGAAGTCGATTATTTTTGGTGTTGCTTGCCCATCTATTTCAGAAACAAGAATATTTGCTGGCTTTAAGTCTTTATGTATAATCCCTTTTTGATGTGCAAATTGTATAGCATGACAAACTTTGTTAAAAAGCTTTAATCTATGTGGAATTGTTAGTTGATTTTCATCACAATAGGTTAAAAGATTTTGTCCATTAATGTATTCCATGATGATGAATGAATATCCATCAGCAGTATCTCCCGCATCATAAATTCTTGCAATTGCAGGGTGTATTAACTGGCCTAAAAGTTGTCTTTCGAGAGCAAAACGGGCAGAAAGTTCTGACTGGCGTGTTAGTTGCCTAGATATTTTAATTGCAACTTCTTGTTCAAATTGATTATCTGTACGATAGGCTAAATAAACACTCCCCATGCCACCTTCTCCAATCAATTCTTTAATTGTGTAAGCTCCAATTTGATCGCCTGAATTAAGTTTGTTTTGTTCAAAAAAAAGCTTGTGGGCACTAGATACAACAATAGTTTGCAGTCCTTGATTAGAAGTTGTTGCGTCTTCTCTTTCTGCAGAAATTAGTTGCATTACCTCATCAATAATTGTTGCATCTTCTTCATTGTTATGTAAAAAAGTAAGTTGTTTATTTTCAGGTAGGTCAACGGCTTTCTCAAATAGTTTTTTGATTTTTTTCCAGCGGTTTGGGTTCATCTAATTCTCAATGTTTTGGATACAACAGTTATCTTTGATTGTTAAGCCAGGCTTTTGCTATTCTTATTTCTCGCTCTACTGTGCTGAGGGAAACTTGCATTGCATCGGCAACTTCGTTATTGGTCAAACCACCAAATAGAGTAAGTTCTAGCATTTTACTTGCCCTAACATCAAATTTTTCTAATTGATTTAATAATTGATCTAGCATAACAATATTTTCAAGATCACTTTGTGGGGTACATAGTGATTCATCGAATGAGAGAGCATTTTTATTGGTTTGGCGTTTTATTGTATTTTTAGCTTTAGCATGATCAACCAGAATATTACGCATTATTCGAGAAGCCATAGCCATGAAGTGGAGTTTGTTTTTCCAATCGATATCACTGCCTATTAACTTAATAAATGCTTCATTAACTAGAGCGGTCGCTTGTAAAGTGTGGTTATTGGCCTCTTTTTGCATGTATTGTGAAGCAAGGCGATGTAATTCATCGTTAACTATTGGGGTGAGTTGTTCAAGCGCAAGCGCTTCGCCCTTACGCCAGTTATTTAACAACTGGGTGACCTGTAGGTTGCTCTGGTTATTTTTCATAAACACTATTGTTATTCAAGTTTTATGCAACACCTGGATTCTCAGAGTTATCAATAATGAATTTGTATTGTGATTCAGTTTATATTCAGGGGACTACGATTAAAGTTGTATTCCCTTAAATTGTTCTATTTTCTGCCATTTTAGTAATATAGCAAAATAATAGCGTAAGAGCTAATTAATTGATTAATAAAGGAAATCGCTGTTTTACGTTGTTTTTTAGTGAGGGGTTTATAAAAAAAACAAAAATAATGAAGGGTTTTCCATTTTTTTATCGCTATAGAGGGTAATACCGATGAGGAAAGCTAAAATAATGAGGGTTGAATAATTGATGGTAACAGCTCAAAAATATGTTCGTAGTGAAAACTCTATTACGTTTGAACCAACCAATCAGACACGCATGGCTAGATTAGTTCGCTATTTTGATCGAGAAACTTGTGAGTTTGTTGGTCAGAAAAAACTGATTCCAGTCAATGAAGATTATTTAAGAAAGATATTTGAACTTGATGTGGGTAATCCAATGTTATTTAGTTATCCAGTCAATAGATCGCAGCAAGAATTTATTGAGCGTTTTACTGGTTTAAAAATGAACTTGCAAAAGTATCAATATTTTTTAGAGTGCGATTTTCAAAATACCACTTCATGATTGGTTTTTATGTAAAGCATTAAAGGCAGGAGATTAAATGAATCAGCAATTTTTATATGCCGTTTTATTGAACTTGCAAAATACATTGAATCAAGAGAGAGAAAGCGACGAGACGGATAAAGAAGAGTTACGAGCTATTGCTCGTAAAGTCAGCTTAAAGTTATATCAGTTATCACAAGGAGGAGAGGCCTGTTGTTACAAGTAAAAAGGAATGATTTAATAGCGTTTTGTGTTCTAAAAGCAAACGGTTTACTATTTTGTTTATAAAATCCACTGTTTTAATGAGTCACGGTTAAGCAATACTATTTGTTGGGCAAGCGGGTTTTCATGAAGTTGATTTTTATCAATCCTTAGTAGCTGTAAATAATAAGTAATCAAGCTGGCACGTGTATTAATTTTTAGTTGGCCATCAGACATCGCAAAATCTTTACTAATCACCTTTTGTTGGGCTGCTGACAAGCGTGGATCAGGTCCAATAATAATATCTACTAGAGTGTTCCAGTCGGTATCATCTGTTTCGTTGAGAGAAGCGTTGAGTGTGATTTCTGCAATATCTGTCATTCTTGAAAGTAAAAAATCTTTAAACTGTAAAGACTCCTCACAGTAAGCGCGCACATGCCAACGATAACCGTTAAATACCAAAGTATGCGGTGCAATCATCCTATCTCTAGGCTTAGGGTGGTTTAAGGAAGTATACTGAATTTCTACTCGCTTATTATCTCTTGCTGCTTGAATAATTGGCCTGACGTAGTTTGGATCAATGTTTCGAATTAATGGTTGTATGGTGACCGTGTTGGCATGCCGTACATCGAGTGATTCTATATGAGTTGCCAGGTTTTGCTGGATGCTTAGCATTTGCAAATATTCATTAATATCACCACGGGTTAGTTTATTTTTAAAGTTTGGAGCAGGGCAGTAACCTTTTAGTTGTTTATTGTATATTAGGTTATTTGGAACAACTTTATTATTGTAATCATTAATATGCTTACTGGCTTGTTGCCGACCAATGCCAAAGGCCTGTACTAATGCTCGGCTAGTGAGTTTGCCTTCCCATTGGGCAATAGTTTCTATTAAGCGATATTTCAATAATAGATCCCAGCGAAAAGGCCAATGTGATTCTTGTTCGATATTATTCACTTTCTTTAACCAATTAAAGGTTCATTTGAGGCTAAGTACATTGAGTGCTTTGTGCTCCTTTTACCTTAAAAAGAGACAGCTTGATAAACTTAACACTAATAAGCCTCTCTTTAAGGAAAAGGATATAGACATAAGGTGTAAGGCTACCTAAGATAGCTGTTATTAACAAGTCTGTGAAAACAGAATATAAGTCAGTTATTGAGGATATTTTATGACCAGTGCTGTTTCTACCCCAATTGAGTGCCCTAAATGTGGTACAACCATTGATGTTAATGAGGTGTTATCACACCAATTAGAGGAAGAGCTACGTAATCGATATGAGCTGAAAGCGGCTGAAGATAAACAACTGATGGAAAATAAGTTAGCCCTGATTAATAAAGAGAAGGAGCAATTAGCTGCCGATAAAGAAAAACAGGCACAACTTGTCGAGCAAGCTGTAAAAAATCAACTGAAAGAAAAAGAGTTGCAATTAAGGAAAAGTTTAAAAGAGCAACTTGCCGATGAACAAGCTGAACAATTACAATTGTTACGACAGGAATTAAATGAAAAGTCTGAGAAAGTCAAACAATTGAATAAAGCTAAAATTGAAATAGAAAAAATCAAACGAGAAAAGGAAGAGTTAAAAAGTGATCTTGAAGCGGAAGCTGAACGTAAATTAAGCCAACAAATAGCGATTGAAAGAGATAAAATTCAACAGGCTGAAATGCAACGCAATAAAATGAATTTATCTGAAAAGGAAAAAATTATTGAACAGTTAAAGCAGCAGCTCGATATTGCAAAACGTAAAGCTGAACAAGGTTCAACACAGCTGCAAGGAGAGGTGCAAGAGCTAGCAATTGAACAGTGGCTTGCTGAGCAATTTCCTTTGGATAATATTGAAGAAATAAAAAAAGGAGTAAGGGGAGCTGATTGTTTACAAATTGTCAACTCTCGGACGCAACAAAATTGTGGTGTCATTTATTATGAAAGCAAACGTACACAAAGTTTTAAACCAGAATGGATAGAAAAGTTTAAAGCTGATATTAGAGATAAAGGTGCGGATATTGGTGTATTAGTGACTGAAGCCATGCCGTCCGACTTGAAAAGAATGGGGTTAAAAGATGGTGTGTGGGTTTGTTCTTTTGAAGAGTTTAAAGGATTAAGTTTAGTTTTAAGAGATTCTGTTTTACGAATGAGTCAAGCCATTGCTGTACAAGATAATAAAGGAGACAAAATGGCTATGTTGTATGACTTTTTAACCGGTAATGAGTTTAGAATGCAAGTGGAAGCTATTGTTGAAGGTTTTACACAAATGCAAAACGATTTAATTAAAGAGAAACGTTCAATGACAGCTTTATGGAAAAAGCGTGAAAAGCAAATTGAAAAAGTGCTACTTAATACAAGCTATATGTATAGTTCTGTGCAAGGGATTGCTGGTAGTGCTGTTAAGTCTTTACCCTTGTTAGAATTACCAGATGATAATTTAGCTAGTGAATAAGCTGAGTTACTGATTAGCTAATAAGATTATTTATATTTTATTGAGATAAGCAATTAAAAAATGATTTTTGATCGACTACAATCTTTTTGCAGTAGCGTTTTTTAAGAAGAACGCTACTAGAAGCATTTCAATAATTCGCTACCATCAAACCGATTTACCAAGGTTGCTCTGATTTTTTGGGTTATGGTGATTGTTGATTCGAAATTAACCGGATGAGCATGCATATTAATTTAAAAACATGCCGATCAATAAAAGGGATTCATAACTATGTGGGCTATCAATAATCTTAACAATAATACATCACCGCTTCAGAATATTTCTTTCTCCGATGGACAATCAATTGAAGCTGTCAGAGGCCCCGAAGGTGCGTCATTTCGCTTAATCGTTGATGGATTTGGCTTTTTAGATTTTACTGATACCGGTCATCAAGCCGGTGGCCCACACTATTGGCAACTCATTATAGGAAAAAATATTTATTGGTACGATGGACAAGGAGCGATCGATTTAACGATTAATAATGATGGTAGTTATCAGGTTGCGGGTGATGGTAATGAGTTTTCTGGTCAGTTATTAGCTTTACCGGAAGTGTCACAGGCTGATATTGATAGTTTTAATTGGATGATGGAAAACAAATACATCCCCTATCAGAATATACCTGATGAGCCAGGTAAAACGACTGAACAAATAAAACAGTTAGGGCGACAATATTTTCCGTATTCTCAACATAGTTTTCAATTGGCCATGTCAATATATGATTGGACTACTGCTGACTTTACTCGTATAGATTTTATGCGACTGTTTACTTACACCGGATTAGATAATAAGCCGCTTGATATGAATAGCATTGCCAATGGTATTTGGACTGCCAACTGGCCGCCTTATACGCCACAAGATAAAGATTATATGAATTCGTTTATGATGGTTCCTGCAAATTCATTACAAGAAGTACAGAGTCAATTAGATGAAAAAGCTTCATCGTTATATATCAATAATTTATCTGAAATCAATATCATTACTGCCGCTTTACTGAGTATGCCCAGAACCAGTTGTCTCGCTAAACCTAAACTTTACAGCGGACAAGTTGCAATTTCTAATCTTGGTACTGAACATTTTGCAACTTATTTTCTCGAACTACCTGCTAATAGCGATCCAGCACAGCCACCGTTACAAATGCCACTCACGGACGCCATTAATTCTTTTCTTGCTGTGGGTAATACTGTGACGTTAAAATCATTTATGGCCTTTACCGATTCTTTTAAAGATGCTCAACATTATTCAAATGGCATAGTGCTTATTGTTTCGCCACCTAATGATGCAGTTACTTGGGATAAGTGTACTTATATAACGCCGCTGTCTGATGGACCAGAGAAAACCGAGTATCTTTTTCAAGTTAATACACAGTTTAAAGTACTTGATACTAAAAAAGTGACAGTGAATAGTAATGAACTTATTGAAATTTACTTACAAGTAGTGAATTAAAAATAAATCACAGAGTTGTATTTTTAATATCTATTTTGAATGAGTACTTTTTAGATTTTAGCCAGTCATAAAGTAAGCACTTTACCATAGTGCTTAGTCTTTTATTCTGCTTTATATTTTTCTTTTATTATTTTCCAGCTAACTTCGGGAGGAGAGGTTAGCCAGATAATTAGACGCTTCCAAAATGATAAAGATACGTTTTTTTCTTGCTCACTAAAAAGTTCTTTTTGCTTTGGGGTTTCTGTTTGAGTGCTATTATTATTTGTTGCTTCATTTTTTGCTAAAGGCGCTTCATTGGTTGAATTATCTTCAGATTCAAGCACAATAATTTCAAATACATGGGGGATTTCTGTAACTGAGCCACCATTTTCTAAGTGCTCTATGTTCAGCTGCATCGCCCGATTAATTCCTTTTAAATCTGATTTCATTGCTGCAGAAATCGCATTGTTAGTTAATAGTTGCTCTGTATCTCGAATAATATGATTGATTTCTGTTTTTATTTGTTTGACACATTCGTGTTCTTTTTCTTTAAGCTTTTCTACTTGTTCATTAATTGCTTCTTGAGAGATCGGTAATTTAAATGCTTCTATTATGACGCCACGTTTTTGTAATATATAGCGGAGTGCTAATGCGGTTTTTGTTCGTCGTTTAAAATCTGTAATTGATTCGGTAAAATTTTCTATTTCAGCTTTTTCAAGGTGGTTATTACGTAGTTCATCAATGTTTAATTGACTCAGGTAGAGTATGTTAGCAAGTGTTTCCTCTGTAACTTTTTCAATCGTTTCGAGTCGTTGAATAATTTCTGATGCTGCTATTGATTGCATTCGCTTTTCAATCGCACCAAAATAGACCATTAATTGAGGAGGAAAGCTTTGCGAGGGTCTGGCGGCTATTGCAAGCTCACTTAATGCAATCTGTTGATTATGAACGCCTTGAGCTATTTTTATGAGTTGCTCTAATGCAACTCTTTTACTAGTAATCAATCTAAATTCTGCTGCTGTGCTGATACTGCTTTGATTGGTTGTCATGAACGGGCGAGTGGTAATTAAAGGTTATTAATAAGCATAGAATAATTTGTTCACTAAAGTAGTAAATTAGTCAAAGAAACTTATTCTAAATGCTTATAGGCTTAAAAAAACGTTTTATAATGTGTATATTGATATAAAAATCAACTTGTTAGCAAAACTATATTTATTCTACAATGTTCAGAATAAAAGGAATACCTGGCCATACCTGTAAATGCATATCAACTCGCCAGTCTTTGAGCAAATCATCAAAATGACTGAGCTTATTGATCTCTGAAGTAGAGTCAAGTTTCATTGTTACCTGGCGTGTTTCACCCGCTGGTATTTCAAAACCATGCAAGTCGACAGTTGCAATTATGAGGTTTTCTTTTTCAACATAAATTTTGCTATTTTCCATAATAATATCAAACTCAGTGGGATTTTTTATTTCAACATTAAATGATAAATTGCTTAAAGCTTTACCATTGAATAGTTGAGAAAATGAGGGTAGTTTATAGTCAATAGAAGACCAGTCAATGCTATATTCTGCTTTTAGTAGCTGGCTTTTATGATGCATGCTGGCAATTAGTTGTCCATGAAGAGTTAAACTAATCACTAGTACAATGAATAACGTGATATAGCTCCACCTGATTGAGTTTTTAGAAGGGGGCTGTGTTTGCCTTGCTTGAGGAAGTAAAACACTCGCAATACGAGTACCAACCGGAATAGCCAAAGTTAAAAATAATATATTGACTAAAAATAAAATACTCGCAATTTCTATTAAGGTTAATTCTTGGTAAGAGAAAATGAGTTTACCAATCAGTATTGCGGGTAAACTAAATAGAAGGCCAAAACCCAAAACAAGTAGAGGCTTTTTGAGTAAATACTTTAAAATGATTGTATAGTTGATTCTATGTCTTTGTAGCGTTGGAGATATGATGTCGAGACCAAAGGTAAAAAATAAAAATAAATAACTAAGCGTTATTGCTGTGATTTTTGTCCAGGTAAAGGGATAATAACCAATCCACAATATAACCGATTGTGCGGCTATATATATAAGCAGTAATCGCGCTTCTTCGACTGCTTGATAAATTAACGGAAATTCATTTTTTTCACCATTATTAAACTGCGCATCCTGTTCAAATTTTGCAGAGTAGATTTCCTTTATAGGAAATAAAAAGATTGATGCAACAACTAATGAACCAGAAATAATCAAGTTACTTAAAACCGTTTTTGTTTGTGACTCGAAGAAAAAGTCGGCAAGCTTTTCAGAAACTGAATGCCAGGACTGTGGAAAAAAGTAATCTAATAAGACGTTTTTAATCGCTTCTTGGTGTTCTATCATTTGCCAGGTAAATAGTGAAAAAATAACTAACCCTGAAATAAAGTAAATAAACATCCAACTGGCAGAACTCTTTTTTAGGTGAACTAATGTGGCCGGTGAAAGAATAAAAGCTTCTTTAAATTGTTGAAAAATAGTCATGACTGATAAATTTACTTATTGTGAATGTGATTAGGACTAAAGACGTTATCTTACCCAAATAAGTTGCTATTACGAGTTAATTTTTTAATTATTATGCCTACTTTGAATCTCTGACCATATAAATGCAGCCATCGAGCATGTCTTGTGGGCCGGGGGGAGCTGACTGAATGAAGTTGAAAGATCGGTAGAGTTTAACTGCTGCAATATTATTCTCATAAACAAATAAAGAGGTATTTTTAGCGGGATCGATCTTTTCTAAAACTTTTGATATCAGTATTTTCCCCACCCCCTGGCCTCTGTAAGTGGGTTTGATGGCGACTCTACCTAAATGATTATTGTTAAAACGATCAAGTATTTGAATAAATCCCACCATATTTTGTTGAGAGTTAAATAAAGAAAAAGAGGGGGTTGCTGGCCAATTTAAGTCTTTATGCCATTGAGACTCGACAATTGGAAAGCGAAAATAAGGCCCTCCCCAGCTTTTAAGTTGGTTTTCATTGATAAACCATTGCATAAGCTCTTTTAATTCTTTTGGCTGGCTTTCTAATAATTGCATACTTGAATAGTTTCCTGAGCCATTTACTATGGATCATATCGCTATAATGAAGAAATATCGAGAGAATAATAAGAGTGTGTTTGTTTTTATCTAATGCTTTAAAGTTGACGACCTACTTAACTGAAAAAGTTCTCTAATAGGTCGTCTATAAGTCGTTTAGTGGCTAATTAGCGGTTACAACTGCCTATCTTTTCCCAAGGACTAAACCAGTTGCCATGGTTTTGTTCTGGGTTTTTATTATAGTTCCACCAAAGAGCTTTGTATTCTACACCGTTAACACTAACAAGATCGCCAGGCAGGTAGCTTGTTGAGCCACTCCATACGTCAATACCATCACAGTTTCCGTTACTGTCTTTTGAGACATTGAAAGTTAAGGTTGCATTTTGGCTACTTGAATAATAATAAACACCTACTTTATAGACACCTTGTTGTAGGTTTGAAATAGTGCATGATTCATTATTGTTTGGGCTATAGGAGCGACAGTCGAATATATCAAGCGTTGGTTTTTCTTGATAACGAATATATAAATCAATGTCACCATTACCACCACTAGTTAGGGCGCTAATCACTTTGTTGGCTGCGTCTGTATTATTGAAATAATAATAAGACCATTCTCCAGCATTACCAGATAAGTTATAGGTTTTACCGGGTACTAACTCAATTTCGTCTGGAGGAGTAACAATGTCACTAATCTTGACTATTTGAGTTGATGTATAAGATTCTCCGCTGCTGTCGGTAACCGTTAGTTCAACATTGTAGTTGCCTTCTTCTGCATAGGTATGAGTTGGGTTTTGCTCAGATGAACTATTACGATCACCAAAACTCCATGACCATGATTCAATGGTTAATTTGTTACCGTCTTTGTCGCTTCCTGCTTGGCTTTCATCACTAAAGCTGACGTTATAAACATCACTGATGCGGTAACTAAATTCAGCTTCAGTTGGTGTACTCATATCGCCATCAGAGACTTTATCAACGGCTGCCTTTACATTAATTAGCCCAGCTCCAAATGCATTATCATGCCCGGGTGCACCTAAGTCGACAGCAGTATCACGTAATACTGAGCGAACTTCTTCAATACTCAGAGAAGGTTTAGCATCAAGAATAAGCGCAACAGCACCGGTAACATGGGGAGCAGCCATTGAAGTACCTGTTTTTTGACCGGTACCACCGTTTCTCGTTGTTGAGTTGATATTAACACCAGGAGCACTCACATCTATTTGAGGTCCTTGTTGACCATTGTTATAAATATTGTCGTTGCTGTCTGTACCGTTAACTGCAATTGTGGTTGAGTAACGAGCAGGATAAATTGGTAGGTTATTTGAGCCACCATTACCTGATGCAGCCACCATCACTACGCCAGCATCATATGCTGCTTGATACGTTGACTCTTGGTTTGAGTCAGAACTAGAGCCACCATAACTCATGTTGATGACTTGAGCACCTTGAGAAACACACCAATCAACACCTTGTAGAATATCATCGGTATAAGCCGAGCCATTTTTATCGAACACATCAGCAATGTAAAGTTGGGCATTTGGAGCAACGCCAACAACGCCTGTATCATTTTTTAATGCAGCAATAGTTCCTGCTACATGTGTTCCGTGGCTGTTTTCATCGTCGTCAACAGTATCGTTTTGGCGATCAAGACTTTTACCGTTTTGATAATTTGATGCTAAATCATAGTGATCAATATCCATGCCCCCATCTACAACGCAAACTTTTACATTAGAGCCAGTTGTCGTTCCCCAGGTTTGCTCAGAGCCTATTTTATTGATACCCCAAGGCATAGAGTCTGCTTGTTGTTCAACGGTTTGAGAGTACTCATCTTCGACTAAATACATCTGAGTTGAGCGGTGAACCTCATAACCCATTTGACGTAATCGTTCAGCTTGTTGAGAAGTCATCTGCGCGAAAGCAACTGGAGCTAAGGTACTCAAGCGTCCGTTGAGTTGGATACCATAGTTGCTTAAATCTGCTTCAATTGCCTGTATAGAGCGGCTGACAGCCTGTTGTCTATTGCTTATTGATTGCTGAGAAAAGCCATTAACAGACATTGTAGGTAAATTAGATGGTTGGTTAGAGCGTATGCTATAGCGCTCCATTGTTTGTGCTTGGCTGATTCCTGAGCAAGCCAGACCAACCGCTAAAATAGCTGGCTTTATGAGTGTTTTAGGTAAGGCCTTTGGCCAGTTAGAATTTGTTGTTTTATTCATTTTTATTTCCTCAAAGTGTATTTAAATGCATCTAGCGTTTTTATTGAAGTTCTATGTTTTTCTTTCTGAGTGTTCTCAGATACACCTAGATGTTTTATGGATGATATAGATATAAAATCTCGGAGACAAGATATTTTTTAGCGTAATATTTCACAATTTTTATTGAGAGCTTTAATAAAAAGACAGGCTAAGTTAGGAAATAGATTGAAGCTAGCTAATAAAGTGCTGGTGTTAAATTAATTTTATTGTCGAGTAGATATTCCAAGATTGGTATTCTAAGACAACCGATAGTTTAAATAAGCATTATTTTTCTTTTAATGTTTTCTACATTCAGAAAGTTGCTTAAAAAGCAGAGAGTTTGCATGATGAGCTTTTGGAATATTATTTTTATGTAAAACTCAGACCATGTAGCTAGTTTATTAATAATAAAACTAGTTAAGGTGTCTTTGCTGGCGTTTAGAACGGCTCTGTTGGTTGGCTGTTGTTACTAAATCTTGTGTTGTCAAAGCTAAGCCTTTAAATGAGCCTTTTAGTTTAGAGTTAGTGTAGTCTGCTTCTAAGCTTTCAATAACCGCTTGATGCTGATTGGGAAACAGTGATTCAACCGCTTGGGCAACTAATTCATAAAGTTTTTTCAAATTAATTTGATGAGTTTGCCCCGTTTTTGCGAAAATCCAATCAGTCAGAGCCATAAAATCATAAAATGGTTCATCTGAAAGGATATTAGGCAAAGTATTTTTAAAGCGACCTGAGTTACCTATCATATCCCAATAGCGGGCAAAACGATTCACTCTTTGCATAGTCGTAAAATCAACGCAGTTATTACTTAATATATTAAAAGGGGGGAGGGGATTAAATCTGAGATCAAACGTTTCTGTATGTCGAATAATCGGACTACCTTTTAGTCGCTTTAAAATTCCCATTTGTATTTCGTGAGGTTGGCAATAATAAAGTTGATTAAAACTCTGTGCAAAACTCTCTAGTGTTTCACCGGGTAAACCAAAAATTAAATCGGCATGAATGTGTGCGTTGGTATTATTGCGTAACCACATTAAGTTATTTTTTGACTTTTCATTATTTTGTTTTCGACTAATGTGCGACTGAACGGTTTCGTTAAATGTTTGAATACCCACTTCAAACTGAAGTGTACCAGCAGGAAACTTAACTAACACTTCTTTTAACTTGTCTGGTAAATGATCTGGAATCACTTCAAAGTGTAGAAATAAATTGTCATCCATACGCTCTAGAAAAAAGTTCATAATTTCCAGAGTGGTTTTTATTTTTAAGTTAAAAGTTCGATCAACAAATTTAAAATTACGCGCACCTCGTTGGTAGAGTGTATCCATTTGATCTAAAAACCTTTGAAGTTCAAAAGGGTAAGAGGTTTTGTCTAATGAAGATAAGCAAAACTCACATTTAAACGGGCAGCCTCTCGAAGCTTCTACATAAAGTAAACGGTGCTTTAGATCGTCATTAGAATAGTATTTATAAGGTAAATCTAAATCTTTTAATTCGACGGGCTTTGAACGTAATATCTTTTGGAGTGGTGCCTGTTGAGTAAGAATGTCCTTGCAGAGTTGGTAGAAACTCAAGTCTGCTGGGCCAGTAACGACATAGTCGGCATAATTTAAAATTGACTGAGATTCTGTTTCGTAACTCACCTCTGGGCCACCAAGAATAATTTTTATATCTGGCGCAACGGTTTTTAATTGACTCAAAACTGCAGCAGTCTCTACACAATTCCAGATATAAACACCAAAACCAATGATTTTCGGGTGAGACTCTAGTAATTGCTCAACAATATCAATCGCGCGAGTTTTTATTGTGAATTCTTTTATTTCTGTTTCTTTTTGTAGCTCATTGAGGTTCGCGTATAAATATCGCAAACCTAAACTCGCGTGAATATATTTTGCATTCAGTGTAGAAAGAATTATTTGGGACATAGTCAATTGCTCAGTTGATTATTCATCAACTTTAACGCCCCATAAGTCATGTTCGTCAGAATGAATAATCTGTACCCAAATTTTATCGCCTGGTGATACATCAAATTCATCAGTTAAATGAACAACGCCGTCAATTTCAGGGGCATCAGCATAAGTTCTACCTATTGCACCATCACTGGTGACTTCATCAATTAAAATTTGGTATTCATTACCTACTTTTTGAGCCAGTTTAGCGGCGCTAATTTCAGCTTGTACGGCCATAAATTTGGCTAAGCGCTCTTCTTTAATGGCTTCTGTAACTGGGTCGGGTAATTCATTGGCTGTAGCACCTTCGACCGGAGAGTATTTAAAACAACCAACGCGATCAAGTTGGGCGTCACGCAAAAAGTTGAGTAACTCTTCAAACTCTTCATCGGTTTCTCCTGGAAAGCCAACAATAAAAGTTGAACGAATAATCAGTTCAGGACAAATACTGCGCCATTGATGAATGCGCTCAAGAGTTTTTTCTATATTACCAGGGCGTTTCATCAATTTTAAAATACGTGGACTTGCGTGTTGGAATGGAATATCTAAATAAGGCAATATTTTGCCTTCTGCCATTAGCGGGATCACTTCATCAACATGTGGATAAGGATAAACATAATGTAGCCTAACCCAAACGTCCATTTTAGCGAGTTGTTGACATAATTCTAGCATGCGAGTTTTTACTGGCATTCCCTCCCAAAAGCCGGTTCGGTATTTAGTGTCAACACCATAAGCTGAAGTATCTTGAGAAATGACAAGTAACTCTTTTACGCCAGCGTTAACCAGCCTTTTCGCCTCACTTAATACATCTCCGATTGGTCGAGAATCTAAATCCCCCCGCATTGATGGAATAATGCAAAAGGTACATCGGTGGTTACAGCCTTCGGATATTTTTAAGTAGGCAAAATGCTTGGGGGTTAATTTGATTCCATGATCGGGAACCAGATTAATAAAAGGATTATGTTGTGGTTTGGGGACATGCTGATGAACTTGTTTGAGTACTTCTTCGTAAGCATGCGCACCTGTAATACCAAGCACTTTGGGGTGTATTTCTCGAATTTCATCTTCTTTGCTGCCTAAGCAGCCAGTGACTAACACTTTGCCATTTTCAGTAATGGCTTCACCGATAGTATCCAGTGATTCTTGAACGGCACTGTCAATAAAGCCACAAGTATTCACAATAACTAGCTCAGCATCGTCGTAGCTTGGGACAACATCGTAACCTTCGGTACGCAGTTGAGTCAGTATTCTTTCTGAATCCACTAGGTTTTTAGGGCAGCCAAGGCTGATAAAACCCACACGGGCAGCACTTTGCTTATTAACATCAGTACTGGCTTCTAATGTTTTTTGGGGGATTTCAAGTGTAGTGGTTTGATTTGGGGTAAATTTCTCGACTGTCATAAGTAGCTGTTTACAAAGGCACGGCAAAAAAGTTCGCGGATTATACCTGATTTATAGGGGAAAATCAGGTTAAAAATTAGGCGGAATAAGCGCCAAATAGGGCTTAGGGTCGTTTATTCGTCTTTTTAGATATTAGCTGTTATAGGGAGGTCTAATGGTTTTGTAAATCAGGTATGATTATTAAATACGTTTTGAAATATTGGGAATTAGTTTTTTCACAAAGGAATCTGTGAGGTGTTGGTGTGCACGATAAACTGATTACACCAGTATTCAACAACGAATCAATCAATTAAAGAAGCAAACTAAACCAGTCATTCCGTTGATGAAGTTATCCACTAAGCATCAAAGTCACCCAAACAGTTTTTCTTTTACCACACAAGATTATTGTCAATTAACTGATTGGTTAGGCCGAGCTATTCGTAATGGCAAACACGGTTATATTCAACAGAATGAACCACCAATTTTACAAAAGCTCAATATCGATAGTGAAGGCTTTATTCAACTGATAAAACAGAAAGATGATTTATCACAGCTAACCGTGATGGGCTCATCAAGCACCTAACGCATTACTTAGAAAAGTTGGAAAATAAATTTATTAAAGGCACTCATTTAAATCGGAAAGTTTTTAATTAACTTCGACCAATCTAATAATACTCCATACTGCTATCAGCTATCGCTGAGAATTAATGACATCTCAGTATTCAAAATTACATTTTATTTGAGTAAAAGCAGCAAATGATATTAGCTGATTTTCGAATCAGTTTTATAAAAAATAAAAATGATTGAACATGGATTGACTCCCTAGCTCAAAAATTATTGCTTTAAGCTGGGGATGTCCACACGGCTAATCCTCTGAAGATGGAAATCTTAATATTGATAATAATCGGGCTGAGCGAGCGATAAAACCGCTGGTCATTGGCCGAAAAAATTGGTTGTTCGCCAATACCGCCAGTGGTGCTAGGGCCAGTGCAACGCTCTATAGTTTAATTGAAACGGCAAAAGCCAATGGGTTTACTCCCTTCGACTACTTGATGTTTGTACTATCAGAAATACCAAAGCGGCCTGATAATATCGAATTCTTGATGCCTTGGAATTTTAAGCACCATCAATAGTCAAGCGTGTAATTCGCGAGCATTCAATTACCCACAAATATTAGGTGAAAAAAAGAATTAGATGTGATCAAATACTTTTATATCACTAACATGAATTTGATCGCAAATGGAGATAGCAAATTGGTTGGATAAAGAGTTATCTGAATGCAAGTTCAAAGATAGACGACTAGATAAACGGTTTAAGCAACTGATGACTAGCATCAGTTCGAACCAAGGAAAAACGCTTCCTCAGGCCTGTGGTACGTGGTCCGATAGTAAAGCAACCTATCGTTTTTTATCGAATGAACGAGTGAATGAAAATGAAATATTATCAGGTCATTTTTCAAGAACCAAAGAACGAATACAGATGACGAAAGGTCCCGTTTTGGTTCTGCATGACACAACTGAGTTTACTTATCATCGAGAAAATCCAGATAAAATCGGACTTGTTCAGAAAACACCGCTTATTGGTAAGAATGCAGGGCTAAAGAAAGAGCATAAAGTGTGTGGAATATTGATGCATGCAAGTCTTGCAGTTACATCTGAAGGCCTTCCATTAGGGTTAACTTCAACTCGTTACTGGTCCCGTAAAGTTTTCAAAAACACGAATCAAATGAAACGAAAAATAAATCCGACTCGGTTACCAATAGAGGAAAAAGAAAGCATTAAGTGGCTGCAGAATATGGAAGCGTCGGTTGAGTTAGCGGGTTCAACGCCTTCAAAAATGATCCATATAGGTGACAGAGAAAATGATATCTATGAATATTATTGTCGATGCCGAGAGCTAGACACTTTCTTTATCTCCCGAGTCTGCGTTAATCGTTTAGCCGACGAAAGTACACTTGTTGAAGAGATCGGCAGCCAAAAGGTCTATGCAAAACAAGCCATTGAATTTGTCGACAAAAATGGAAAGTTAGTTTCAACCACACTAGCTCTCAGAGTTAAGGCCGTCGAGTTACACCCACCTATCGGAAAAGAGGCTCACTATCCTGATATAAGAGTCACGTTTATTTCCGCGATTGAAACAGATACCCCAGAAGATAGAGAACCAATTCGTTGGAGTTTTATTACAAACTTACCGGTTAAATCGAAAAAGGATATCAAACAAGTCCTTGATTGGTATAAACAGCGCTGGAAAATAGAAACTTACTTTAAAGTCATTAAATCTGGTTTTAAAGTTGAAGAGTCAAAGTTACGAACAGCTGATAGATTATCTCGACTAATATCGATGTGTTGCATTTTAGCTTGGAGGATTCACTGGCTGACCTTTTTAAATAGAGAAACAGAAAGGATTAATCCCGAAGTCGCATTTGATGAAATAGAGCTCAAGATTATGAAATCATATTTTTCAACGCAATCATTAAATACGTTGCAAGATTTTACTGCTCAATTGGCCGTATTGGGAGGCTACCTCAATCGTAAAAATGACCCACCGCCTGGAAACACTATTATTTGGCGAGGGCTCATTCAATTACATGAATTAAAGAGAGGTTTTTTATTGGCCAATATTTGTGGGTAATTGAATGATTCGCGAGACGCTTACTTCTAATTGAAAGAGCTACTATTGGAGGTGATTGTGAATCTGGCGCAGTGGCTAGGAAGCCTAGAAATCAACGGAATTGAAATCTCTCCAAAATTTCTAGCTTTCTAAGCCACTTTAATAGCTACATTATCTCTTAATAAATCAATAGAACAATAACTAGATTGCAGTGTAAAGCATCTAACATTTATAACATGAGATGTATTAGTTCCGACTTCATCTGACACTTCAGCTTGACTAGAAGAGAGTTACCCGTTTTGATAAAGGTGTCGAATCTTTAAATCAAAACAAAAGGTAACTCTCATGCTACATACTAACAATCCAATTATTAAACACAAGGCAGGTTTATTAAACTTAGCCGAAGAACTCAATAATGTTTCAAGAGCCTGTAAAGTGATGGGCGTATCTCGAGATACATTTTATCGTTATCAAGAGTTAGTTGAAGAAGGTGGAATTGACGCCTTAATCGAAAAGACCAGACGTAAGGCCAATCCTAAAAATAGAGTTGATGAGGCGACAGAACAAGCCGTTGTTGCCTATGCCATTGAACAACCAGCCTTTGGTCAACATAGAACAAGCAATGAGCTGCGTAAACAAGGTGTCTTTGTTTCTGGCAGCGGCGTTCGTTCAATTTGGCTTCGTCATGATCTGGAAAACTTCAAAAAGCGTCTTAAAGCACTTGAGGAAAAGGTCGCTAATGACGGTATCATTTTAAGCGATGCGCAAGTTGCTGCGCTTGAAAAGAAGAAACATGATGACGAAGCTTGTGGTGAGATAGAAACCGCTCACCCAGGCTACTTAGGCTCTCAGGATACGTTTTATGTGGGTAACCTCAAAGGCGTTGGCCGAATTTATCAGCAGACCTTTATTGACACCTACAGCAAAGTTGCTTTTGCAAAGCTCTACACAACCAAAACGCCAATCACCGCCGCAGATATATTAAATGACAAAGTATTACCCTACTTTAATCAAAATGAATTGCCAATGTTGCGCATTTTAACTGACCGTGGAACTGAGTACTGTGGTCGCGTAGAGCATCATGATTATCAGCTTTACTTGGCGATCAATGATATTGACCATACCAAAACGAAAGCGATGTCACCACAAACGAACGGGATCTGCGAGCGCTTTCACAAGACGATATTGAATGAGTTTTACCAGATCACCTTTAGGAAAAAGCTGTACTCATCGATGGAAGATTTGCAAAAAGATCTGGACGTTTGGATGGAATACTATAACAATGACCGAACTCATCAAGGAAAAATGTGCTGTGGCAGAACGCCAAAAGAAACTTTACTTGATGGTAAATTGATTTGGGCTGAAAAGAATTTAGCTCAAATCTAAACTGACAGATACCGTTGGAAAAACGGGTAACTGTCAGATCAAGTCTGAGCTACTACACATGAGATGAGAGTATGAGTTTATTTATTAATCGACAATATCTTGAGCATATTTCCCCATATTTGTATGTTATATGGGGATTCTCCAGCATCAATCAAATTAGTGCTTGAAGAAAGCCAACTCCGATATATATTCAAAACATCATCATCAAACTGTCCAAGTTTCACCCATCCACCTTGGTATTTTCCAATATTTGATATATTTCCTGTTCCATTAACATTATCGTAGAATTGTGGAGTAGTGATATTTTGATTCCAAGTCTTGTATTTAATGATATTTGCTAATCTTTGCATGTCTTTAAGATCAAATATATAACCAGCAATATACATATCAACCATAAAACTTATAGTGTCAGACGCATGACTAATGTCAATTGTATTAGTAATGCCACAATCTGCAGGGGGTGTCTTACAATAAAGATTATATGTTCCTTGTTGATTATCTGGAATATTTACTAACTCTAACGAATTCTTTAATTCTAGTCCTTTATAGTTGATGTAATTTAAATATACAGACTTTTTTGTATGTTGGTATAGTGCTAATGCAATCTGTCCAACTCTTGCAATGAAATGTGTTACCTTGCTAGTTTTCATGTCTGAATTGACAACACTATTCCATTTTTTCCATACATGCTCTTCCAAAAAATCGGATAGGAACTGCACATCTTGAGGGTATGAATCCACTAAATCATTTTCATAAATTTCAAAAATAATCTTAGCAATTGCTGCTGCGGCTCTCCACTCAACATGATCATGATTAATATTATTATAACTACCTACTGAACTATACCAAGTTAAATAACCGTCATTCAAAACGCCTGAGTCAATATATGCTGTAGCAATATCAATAGCTAATTGAATGTAGTTATCGTCATTGTAAACTGAATAGAAATCCATAATTCCATCGATTACTGGCCACCTGTGGTACATTAAACCAGAGTCTGCAAAGCTAGTACCATTTATTACATGTTCTTTGGGAAAGCTGTATAGCATATTATTAGTCAGCAAATAATCTATTTTGGCTTTATATACTGGTGAGTCACTAATAGGAGCAACGTTATAGTTTTCAGTAATAGTAATTTCTCCCCCAGCACCAAAGCATGTTATTGTTGAAGACCCTTGTCCAAGAAAATTGACTTTTGATGACCATTGACCATTTGTTGTTATTGAGCTTCCTGACGAGTTACGGCAGCTTATTGTATTTGTAGATTGCCAGTAAACTGTTTGTGTATCACCAAACTCAAGTACTGGATGTAAATATGTTATGCTGAGAGAAGGAGGCGGGCTGGATAAATCTGGCAATATTTTATAAATTGCAGTTTTTGTTATACTTCCTTCTGGCCCGTTACAAGTAATTGTTGAAGAGCCTTCACCAACTAGGTTAGTGACTGTCTGCCAGGAACCACTAACAGCTATAGGGCTTCCTGCTGAGTTTTGACAGGAGTCTGTATTTTCTGCGTGCCATCTTAAGGTATGATTCTCTCCATAAATTACTGGATCAGGCCAGTAGCTCATCGTAAGTTTAGGTTTGTTTTGAGCAAGACATAAATTTGAAAAAGAAACAATTAATCCAAGTCCTGTGAAAATATATTTTATAAGTTTCATAAACTGAATTCCAAAAAATTAAATAAAAAGCTGTGCAAAGTACTTGTTAATATTAATTAACAAGTTAATATTATTTTATAATGATAGAATTGATAAATATAGAGTTTACTATTCTGAAAGTGATTAATTTGCATATGATTTGAGTTAATAATGAGCGAATCTCTATGCTTTTTTGAAAGGCTAAAAGGAGCTAAATTGACCTTGGGGCTAGGCCATTCTTTGCTAAAATCAATGGTTTGAGTATTATTAAGCACTTTTTTGTGCAACTTAGATTTTTCTTTATTGATATTGACTGTTTTCTCAGATGGCGAAGAAAGAAACAGGACACCCGATTCTTTACATCATACTCTCAAATATTCACTAGACAAACAAGCAGCAGTTGGTTAAATTAACTTTCAGGATGAAACGTTAATAAGGATATTAATATGACTCGCGCTCGCAAAACGATTATCGATTTAGAAACAACCCCTTATTACCATTGTATTTCCCGTTGTGTCCGCCGCGCTTTTCTCTGTGGTGAAGACCATTTTTCCGGTCAATCTTATGAACATCGCCGAGATTGGATTGTTGAGCGATTAGCTTATCTGGCTAGTACTTTTGCGATTGAAATCGCCAGCTATGCGGTTATGAGTAACCATTACCATCTGGTACTTCGAGTGGATGTGGATAAGGCGAAGAGTTGGAGTGAAGCTAATATTATCAGACGTTGGAAAAGGATTTATCAAATACCCACAGTGGTTCAACAATACCTTAATAATCCACAAGCAATAGGCATTCGAGAAGTTGCTCAAGACATCATTGAAGAGTGGCGAAAACGATTATCCGATATTTCCTGGTTGATGCGCTGTCTGAATGAGTATTTAGCTTGTAAGGCTAACAAAGAAGATAACTGCAAAGGTCGCTTCTGGGAGGGAAGATTTAAATCACAACCTTTATTGGATGAATCAGCAGTACTCACAGCCATGAGTTATGTTGACCTGAATCCTATTCGAGCCAAGATAGCTAAAAACTTACAACAATCTGATTACACCAGTATTCAGCAGCGAATTACCCAACTTAAGAAACACACTAAACCAGTAATTCCGTTAATGAAGTTATCAACTAGGCATCAAAGCCATCCAAACAGTTTTTCTTTTACCACACAAGATTATTGTCAATTAATTGATTGGTTAGGTCGAGCTATTCGTAATGACAAACGCGGTTATATTCAACAGCATGAACCACCGATTTTACAAAAGCTTAATATTGATAGTGAAGGCTTTATTCAACTGATGAAACAGAAAGATGATTTATCACAGCTAACCGTGATGGGCTCATCAAGTACCTTAACGCATTACTTAGAGAAGTTGGAAAATAAATTTATTAAAGGTATCAATTTAAATCGAAAGGTTTTTAGTTAACCTTTAACCAATCTAAAACCACGCCATAACTGCTATCAGCTATCGCTGAGAATTAATGACATCTCAGTACTCAAAATCACGTTTAATTTGAGTAAAAACAGTAAATGATATTAGCTGATTTTCGAATCAGTTTTATAAAAAATAAAAATGATTGAACATGGATTGACTCCCTAGCTCAAAAATTATTGTTTTAAACTGGGGATGTCCATTTGTTTTTGCGTTAAACTGGGGATGTCCATTTGTTTTTGCGCTCTACTTTTTATAAAGGCCAATAAATGTTGCGCCATTGCAATCGTCGTTTGAATAGTTATGAATTCTTATTCTCTTATTTGCAGCTAGCGCAGTGTTAGCTAAACTAAACGCAAATTTATATGCTTCAAGATTTCCTCCAAAATTTGATTCTTGGATTTGAATAAACTGACCTGCACATACTCCAGTTGCATCTGAACTCATTTTGATTCCAAATGCTTTTGAGCTACCAATTATGTTGGTAATTTCCTCAACTTTACCTATCCCAATTTGTCCAGCATTTGCCCCACTCATAGTTAATCCAATAATACAAGATATTGCCACTCTAAATTTCATTGTTGTTCCCCTTCGTATAACGCCGAGCATAACTGCAAAACGCTTTTCTGTTTTGTCTGTTACTGCGTCTTGTTCTTGGCGAGTTAGTCATATCTATAAGTTGAGTGATGGTTCTTTTCACGCTACTTAACCATTCAGTTACAACGAGTTTACGCGAGAAAGAAAACAAAGAAAATACGGCGACGAGACAGGCTTCACTGTAAAAGCGATTTCGGATCAGTTTGGAAGCAAGCCGAGCTTCAACGTGTCCGCTCTCGCTTTTACAGTAACGCTGAAAATTTGGCACGTCAACTCCTTTATTTTTTTAGGGCGCAATCCCTACAAATTTCACTGCTTCTTGTTGCAGTGGCTCAATCCCATTTATGTATTTTATAAGCCATAAAATGGTTTCTGACTTGATGCCCAAGAACAGCATATTCTATGCAGTAAATCTGATTAATATTCAAACGTTCATTTAACTGCATTGTTTTTTTATCGTTATCAAATACTTACCTAACTTTACTACTATGTCAACTTCGTATTTAATAAGATTTACTGCAATTAAATGCAAGTGCACTTTTTATTCCTTTTCAAAATCAATGAGTTATAAATATTAAGCTTCTCAATAACAAAAAAAGCCACGACATCTACATAAATTTAAAAGCAATAAGTGATACTCCACGTTTACCCTTATCAAATAAACATTCATAACACGTCATCCTACCAATAATATTTTACTTATTGACATGTAACCTTAAGGTGACTATAGTAACTCTAAGGTTACATGGTGAATAAATATTATACAGGTGATAAATATGAAAGATGTTGATCGTTTAGTACATTCAAGAGCTAATATTTTATTTTTGGCTGCATTTTCCTTTGGGTTATGGCAGTTTTGTTGGATTGGTAAAGATATTTTGAGCACAACAGGTGGTACACTTTACCTAGTTATGGGGGGGGCTTCGGCTATTGGTGGTCTGCTGTGGGTCGTTTCTTGTTATTTTTTTCATCGATTTTCAAAACAGGTAAAACAAGCGAAAGCCTACGGAGCTCTGAATGATGAGTTGACTCAGCAAAACCGTTCAAAGGCATTTGTGTTTGGGTACTTTGTAATATTTGGTTTAACCTGGCTGCTTATACCCGCCACTGATTTTTGGAATTTTGAAGTCAAGTTTGCGGTACGTGTTATCGCCACAATAGGTATTATTTTACCTTTTATTTACTTTGCTTATTTAGAATTAAAAAATGATGAAGGGGCAGAGTAATGGCCTCGGAAGAGCAGTTAGAGAACCGAATAAAAGAGCTAAGAACGAAGTTTAATTATACTCAGGCAGAATTGGCTTCGTTAGTTGGAGTGACTAGAAAAACAATTAATACAGTAGAAAATAAAGTATTTATTCCTTCGACTATTTTAGCTTTGAAACTGGCTAAAGTATTAGCAGTTCCTGTAGAAGAAATATTTTATTTGTCTGACTAATTATCATATTGCTGGTAACTAATATTGTTTTTTTAGAAAAGCCTCAATAAATACTTGGATTTATTAAGTTTCTATTCATTTTCAAAGATATATCATCTCTCCCACTTACGCTGCTTGGCTAAAGGTAAATAATGTTAGGAATATCTCAAAATAAACAGTAAAAGCTATTGATATTATTTAATAGTGTTCTTAAAATGCGCCGCCTTCATTCGTTAGGCCGGCAAGTTAATCATAAAAATTGAATAAATAATGATGGAGTGGTTTATTCATGCTTAAGAGTCAAATAAAAGGAAATAAAATGAAATCTAAAAGTTTGTTAATTGGTTTAAGTTTACTATCCGCTAGTGTTGCTGCTAGTGATTATAATCTGCAGTTGGATGTTGATTATATTGATTTAGATGGCGGTGATGTTGTTAGCGCTCAAGGAACCTACTATTTTGATAATGTTAGCACTGCCAATACGGCATGGGCTGAAGCTGCCTTTATGGGAAGAAACAATAATGTATCTTTAGGCTATATCGATGTTGATGGAGATTTCAGCATTCTCCATGCCGCAATTGAGTTTTTTGGTGATTCTAATAATAATCTCTATGCACAATTAAATGTTGTTGATAGTGATCAAGCTGGAGTTGATAGGGCTATTGGGGGCGAAATTGGTTACTTCCTTGCTGAAAACTGGTTGGTTGCTGTTGGGACCAATGACTCTGATGATGCACCTATTGTATTGAGAACAAAATATGTTGGTGAATTAGGTGGCGGCCAATTTTTCAACGTAGAAGCGAATATTGATGATGAAGAGCATGATCTAACCGTGATGGGTGATTATTACTGGACGCCACAATCAAGTGTTGGTTTAGCTTTATCAAATGAAGATGGTTATGATTATGGCGTTCGATTCCAGCATTTCTTTAATCCAGCTATTTCAGCCCGTTTCTCTTATGAGTCATTTGATTCTGGTGATGCAATTGCGATTGGCTTAGTTGCACGCTTTTAAGTCAATTAAGGGCTGGTGGATGTTTTCGCTTGCTCTATAGAATAGAATGAGCCTCATTATGAATGAGGCTCTGATTTTAAGATTGGTTAGATTACTGCTTTATATCGCTGCAAAAAATTCACTATGTCTTCAATAGTTAAAACAATCATTTGGTGTTTTTTAGCAAACTCAACAATTTGAGGTAATCTTGCCATAGTGCCATCTGGATTAGTTAATTCACACAACACACCAGAGTGTGGAAGGTTGGCAAGCTTCATGAGTTCTATTGTACCTTCTGTATGTCCTCTGCGCTGTAAAACACCGCCCGAATTGGCTTTTAGTGGAAAAATATGGCCAGGTTGATGCAAATCAGAGGGGTTGGCATTCGGCCGAGTTGCGGCTTGTATTGTTGTTAATCGATCAGCGGCAGATACGCCTGTTGTTACGCCGCTGGCTGCTTCTATTGATGTTGTGAAGGCGGTGCCATGTCGACTGGTGTTTTGAGCAACCATGGGGGGAAGGTTGAGCTGTTTGATTTGTTTATCTGTTAAACAAAGACAAACAATGCCACTGCACTCTCTAATGAGCATAGCCATTTGGGCTTCAGTTAAATGTTGAGTAGAAAAAATAAGGTCGCCCTCATTTTCTCGATCTTCATCATCAACTAGTAACACGCCTTGGCCAGATTGTAAGGCTTGGATTGCTTTTTGGACTCTTTGGTGTGAATCACCAAATTGATTAAGTAATGACTGATTCATGGTAATTTCCTCTATGTTAGTACCAGAATCAGGGCGTTAAGCATATTTGATCGGTTTAAATGT